>JACFOI010000011.1:0-3723 GCA_019454415.1 Patescibacteria group bacterium
TATGACCAAGGCTGAACAGCTCCAGCGCGTCCGTGACTCCCTAGAAAAAGACTTACCTACTTTACCTCTTGGCAACCTTGGCGAGAAAACCGTTCCCGGTGATGGTAATTCTGAAGCGGAGGTCATGTTTATTGGTGAGGCGCCAGGCTACTATGAGTCGGTGCAGCGGAAGCCGTTTGTGGGAAAGTCCGGCCAGTTTTTCACCAGAACTCTGGAAGCGGTGGGGTATCCTAGATCTACAGTCTACATCACCAACATCGTCAAAGTCCGCCCGCCCGATAATAGAGATCCACTACCGGATGAGATCAAGGCATACCGGCCATACCTTGATAAAGAGATCGAAATCATTCAGCCAAAACTGATCATTACGCTGGGTCGCTTCAGCATGGCCAAGTTTTTGCCAACAGTCAAAATTTCACAGGTACACGGACGACTTCACAAAGTGAACTGGGGAAAGAAGTGTGTGTTTATCCTGCCCATGTATCACCCGGCGGCGGCGCTCAGAAGTCCCCAGACGAGTAAGTCGTTTGTCGAAGACTTCCAAAAGATCCCAAAGATCTTAGAATGGATACAGGAAAAAGGATCAGAAGTTATAAAAAAAGAAACAGAAAACCAAGAGTTTGAGTCTTCTGTGAAAGATGCATTATTTTCATGAGGCCCGCCTGCGGCGGGCCCCTCGTTGACAAGACAAAGGAGTTTTTATGTCAGCACTACGAATTATTCCAATTGGTGGAATGGGGAATGTCACCCAAAACATGTACATCTATGAGTACGAAGACGAGATGATGATCTTCGACTGCGGGATCGGTTTCCCGACCTCAGCCATGCCGGGGGTAGACGTGATGATCCCGGATATCACCTACTTGAAGGAACAGTTAGAAAGAGGGCGGCAGATCGTGGGTATGGTTCTGACTCACGGACACGATGATCACATCGGTGCTCTGCCATATATTTTGCCCGAGTTGCCGGAGTTCTCGATCTATGCCTCCCCACTTACGGCCGGCTTTGCCCAAAATCGGATGGCCGACGGTGGAGTCGAACGGGAGATTACCGTCTTCAAGGATGGCGAAAAGTTTAAGATCGGTCAGTACTTTGAGGTGGAAGGCTTCCCGATGACGCACTCGGTCCCGGATACTCGCCACTTCGCCGTCTCTACACCTGAAGGCGTGATCTATCATGGCTCGGACTTCAAGATTGACTTGCAGCCGGTTGATCACGTCCTGCCAGACTTCGACACAATCTCTCGCATTGGCAAGGAAGGCGTGCTCTGTATGTTGATGGACTGTCTGCGGGTGGAGCGGGAAGGCTGGAGTAAGTCCGAGTCCGCAGTCTATGGCGCGCTGGAAGAGTCGATGATTGATGTCAAAGGGAAGTACATCGTCACCTTAATGAGCTCTCACATTCATCGCATCCAACAAGTTGTCAACATCGCAGCCAAGTTTGATCGTAAAGTCGTCTTCATCGGTCGATCTGTTGAGCAGAACGTGGAAGTCGCACGACAGTTAAACAAGCTGTTTATTCCCGCTGAGATGGTCGTAAACAAGCGAGATATCCAAAACTACAAAGACAGCGAGCTGTGCATTGTGATTGCCGGTAGTCAGGGTCAGGAAGGCTCGTCCCTCGTCCGTGCCATTTATGGTGAGCATCCGGTCTTGCAGATTAAAAAACAAGATCGAGTAGTCTTCTCTTCAGATGCAATTCCGGGCAACGAACTGCCGTACTTTGACGCTATCGACGAGTTGTGTCGCAACGGAGTACGCGTCCTTTATCCGGACGTTGTCCCAGATCTTCACCAATCCGGCCATGGCGGAGCCATGGAGCAGCAGATGATGGTCGCGCTGGTGAAGCCCAAGTATCTTTTCCCCATGGGTGGACAAGATCGCCATCGCGAGAAGTTCTTTGAGCTGGTGGGTCAAAAGATGGGCTACCAGGAGAATCAAGTCGTTATTCCGGCTCACGGCGACATCGTCGAGTTTGAAGGTGGTATTCCGCGGCTTGGCGAACACCTCAACCTGCAGCCGCGGCTGGTGGACGGACTTGGCGTCGGAGACGTGGGACGTTCTGTCTTGTCAGATCGCCGGGCCTTGGGAACTGAGGGCATGATTGTGCTCGTGATTCCGAAAGTCGCCGGTCGCCTGGATCTGGAAAATATCAACGTCGTCTCTCGCGGCTTTGTTTTTATGAAGGAGGCCCAGGAAGTCGTAGACTTCATCAAGCAAACTACTCATGAAATCGTGGACGAAGTCCGCAAAAACGCTAAGGGCGACGACTCAGACGAAGAGGTCCGGCGAGCCATTGAGCGCCGACTCGGCCGCCGACTCTACAAGATCATTCGTCGCGAGCCAATGATCCTGCCGGTGATCATGGAAGTCTAGAAAGACTAGACCACAAGCGGGAATGCTGTTTGCGGAGAGCCGGATTTCCTCTTGTCAGTTGAACGAAAAAATATCGACTATTTTCGGTTTTTCTCCTACAATGAAGAGGGTGTAGCACTTTTTTCTGTACTTTGATCGCTCCCAACTTTTCCTCCGAAGTGCCGGCTCTCAGGATCAAAAAAAATGTGCTACTCTGTTGATTCCTACTTGAAATATTATGATCCAGTATGATAAAAATATCCTATAATATTTGGCTCAGGCGGGAGTGATTTGATAGACGTATGCCTCGTCGGAAAAAGAAACAGCCTATTATCTTGAACATTCGCAAAGAAACCATGATGTCGATCGCGGCCGTTGTGATGATTTTGCTGGGTGTGCTGGTAGTGATCTCTTTCTCCGGAAAAGGGGTACTTTTAGCAGCGATTCACTCCTACATCTCTGCAAACTTCGGAGTAGCCAGTTTATTCTTGCCGTTCATTTTTATTGCTTCCGGATTAGTGCTCTTTCACGCCGATTACTTTTGGGCAAAACCACACGTCCTGCTTGGGACATGTTTGATGATGATCGGGACGTTGGGACTGTTCCGTTCAGGTGAGATCGGGCAATCAACGTTCACCAATCTTTCCTTGCTGATCAGCCCTTGGGGAGCGGGAGCACTTTTTTTTGCGCTCTTTGTCACAGGTCTGATTATTATGATGCAGCTGTCCTTGGCTGAAGTATTGGAGTGGCTGTCAGGGGTGATGCCCAAGCCCAAGTACATCCCCCAAAATGGCCAGGATGAGTTGGCAATGCAGCAAAGCAGCGGTTTTCATATGCCTAAGTTTGGATTTGGTAGCGGCTTTGGCATCAAGGAACAGCCCACATTTAGCATCAACGATGCCTCAAAGCAGGACAAGCCGGTAGAAGAGCTCGAAGAGGCCAAAGAAAAGAGCAAGAAAGGCGATAAAGACCTGCCTGGAATGGAGAACGTTCTGGAACTCTCTCCAAAACCCACGGTCTCCCCTCAACAAGTCACTGCCAACGACCCAAGCCACATCTGGGAGTACCCGCCACTTTCCCTGCTTTCTACCAAAGTCGGTGGTGAGGCCGACCGCGGTGACGTCAAGCAAAACGCTCAGATCATTGAAAAAACCCTGGCCTCGTTTGGGATTAAGGCCCGAGTCGTCGAGGTTAACTACGGGCCGGCAGTTACTCAGTATGCACTAGAAATTGCACTGGGAACAAAGCTGTCCAAGATTACTAGTCTAGCTACAGACTTGGCGCTGGCGTTGGCTGCTCCCACTGGTCAGATTCGTATCGAGGCCCCAATTGCCGGCCGCGCTTTGGTGGGTGTCGAGGTGCCGAATCA
>JACFOI010000011.1:3823-35303 GCA_019454415.1 Patescibacteria group bacterium
GCCGATATCATGCTCTTTGCGCCAGCAGAAGTGGAAGAGAGTGTCACCAGAATCGCCCAGATGGCTCGTGCGGTCGGAATTCACTTGGTGCTGGCCACGCAGCGGCCGTCAGTAGACGTCATCACCGGTTTGATCAAAGCCAACATCCCGGCACGTATTGCCTTTAACGTTTCGTCGATGATGGACTCCCGTGTCATCTTGGATATGCCGGGTGCCGAGAAGCTGTTAGGTCGAGGTGATATGTTGTTTACCCCACCGGATCAGGCAAAGCCGACTCGTATTCAGGGTACCTTTGTCTCTGAGCCGGAGATCCGGAAGCTGGTGGACTTCATTAAGGGACAGGGTCAAAAACCGGAGTACCAGGAAGAGATCACCACCAAATACCAAGCGAACATGGTCAAAGGTGGATCCAGCGGCACTGGCGGTGAAGACCGTGACCCATTGTTTGATGAGGCCGTCAAGATTTTCTCTCAGTATGACAAAGCGTCTTCATCGTTGATCCAGCGTCGGTTGTCGGTGGGCTATGCGCGCGCAGCGCGCATTCTGGACCAGCTGTATGAGGCTGGTTTGGTCGGACCTGCTGAAGGCAGTAAGCCGCGTGACGTGAATTTGATGAAAGTCCGAGAGCATTTGACGCACGTAGCCCAGGCTGGGTAACTAAAAACCGGTTAAAGAGCTGGCTTTTCAATGTCTTGGAAAACGAACTGACCCCGTGCTTGCGCGACGGGGTCTAATTCTGTGTATTTCCTTTCTCTAAGTATTTAGCAATGATTTCCCGGCGAGGGAATTGTGATCACCTCGCACAGGGAGTCGAACGTAGCTCCCACCAGAACGGTGACATGCCCAGGGGGCATGACCCCGCCGAGGCAGAGAACCTTTGACTCGCCGGGTTCAAGGTCGCAGACAGCAGCCGCTAAAGTGCGCTCGTAGGTCTGTTTGATTTCAAAGGCAGGGCTTTCATCTTTTGCCTTGCCATTGACCTTCTGGACGAGCAGCCGGTCGCTCTCGCCCACGAACGCGACTGTAACAGCGGCATGAATTTTTTTCGTCCCCGTATTAGTGACCTCGACTTCTCCCCCGAACGGGGTGAACTTCCGAAGGTCGAACAGCAGGACGGTGTTCTGCGCCTTAACCTGAATCTGCAAGGTCTTGACAGCGGGTACGGTAGCTGCGGACATTACTACAAACTCCTTAGATGTGAATGAGCCGGGTAACGCGTCGTAGATGGCGCGTCCCCAAGTCATGAAATACGACAGCGCAATTCTACACAATTATTACGCATATGTCAATAATATAGGATGTCTATTGTCAATTCTTACAATTGTCAAATTGACGCTCAAAATAGATCAGAAGACAAACAAAAGAACGTATTTTTGTGATGAAATGTTGAGGGCGCAGTCAAGCTTGACTGCGCCCCATGGTCAACATCGTTTCCTGTGGGGTGGCTATTCCAGATGAGTCCAGGCATAGCCAAGCCTTTGGAGTGTGGTGATGTTTCCTGCCGCAGCGAGGAAAAAGAGCACCACCATCAGCGTGGTCGGCGCAAGCAGGGCAACCAGCAGCAAGGCGACCCGCATTAAGCGGTCAATCCCACCCACCTTTACTTCCAGTCCAGCTTCGCCGGCCCGCGCCCGGACGTAGCTGGTCGTGAATGCCCCTACTAGTGCCAGTAGGCAGAGGAGGACTTCGGGCTGATCACCATTCAGGCTGAAGTACATCACCAGCCCGCCGAAGATAAAACCATCGGCATAGCGATCCAGCGAGGAGTCGTGAATGCCACCAAAGCGACGGTTCGGCTGGTTCATAGCGCGTGCCACCGCACCGTCGAGCGCGTCCAGTGGCAGACCGACGATCAGAATGACCCCTGCCAGCTGCAGGTGTCCCGTTGCAATAAACGCGGATGCAATGACGACGACCATCAGACCGATGATCGTCAGGAAGTCGGGATGTACTCCCTTATCCCAGAGCCACCGCCCAATTTTTTCCATCGGGGTTCTAGTCGCCCGACGGAGCCGATCCTGAAAGGTCATGCTAAACACCTCCATCATGTAGCCCAAACAGAGTGACTGTGGAAAACGAGAACGGAACGAGGAGCGCAGGATTGCAGAAACGATGTTAAAAATGCAGTTCCGGCCGATATCTAGCGGTTTAGTGCTATATACCAATCGGAACAGCTCAGATTATATCAATTTAGGAATAAGAGAAAGAGCTGGGCTTTTAACTACCACTCTTCAGTGCTTGGTCCAACTGGACAATCCAGTTTTCAATCGGGGAGATGTCATCTGGAAATCCATCAATCCGGAGCGTAGGAATTGCTACTCTGCCTTGCTGTTGGGTTACCCACTCTTCCAGAATATCTGCCGACTTACAGAACAGTGGATATGTGCTGTTGCCCAAGCCAAACACAGCCACTTTATACCCGCTTAAATTCTCTTTGCACTTAGCAATGAACACCCGCATGCCTTGCTCGAGCTTCCCGTCTTCGTAGGTCGGAGCTCCGAACAACAGCACCTGGTAGTTACTCAACTCGGGTTGTTGGCCTTGATAGCGCACGCTGTGAAGGTCAACTTGATGACCAAACTCGGTCAGCTTCGCTTGCATAACTTCAGTCACGTACTGAGTGGTGCCGGTTAATGTTTCGTAAACGATCAGGATCTTCATAAATATTCCTTTCTACTGGGTTGCGTTCTTGTATGCTTCACGTAAGACTTCAGCGCTGTGTGTAAACTGTTGTTGTTCGGTCTCGGAGAAAGCAGTCGTTAAGACCCTTTCCACACCATTTGCGCCAACGATGCAGGGGACACTGAGCGAGACGTTAGACTGCATGTGATGATTCTGCAGTGGCACAGAAACTGGTAAGACCGTTTTAGCATCTTTGTAGATGCTTTGCACGATTGAGTTGATTACCGTAGCGATGGCGTAGTAGGTCGCACCTTTGGTCTGAATGATCTTGTAGGCAGCGTTCTTGCTGTTCTGATAAGCGATCTGCACCTTCTCCTCGTCATACTCCGGGAAAGACTGAAGAGGCTGACCACCAATGTTGGCGGTGGAGAGCAACGGGAACGAGCTGTCCCCATGTTCTCCCAGAATATAGGCATGAATACTGCGTGGATTGACGTTGAAAAGTTTTGACAGCTCTTTACGGAAACGCGCCGTATCTAGAAGCGTCCCGCTGCCAAAGACTTGTCCCTGGCGAAACTCAGCCAGTTGATAGCAGTGATACGTCAGGATATCGACCGGGTTAGTAACGACTAGGATCAGCCCATTGGGATTGGCCGCCTTGATTTTAGGAATAATTTCGGAAAAAAGAGCAACGTTCTTCTTGAGGAGACTCAGCCGATCCTCTCCCGGCTCTTGTGCTGCTCCCGCCGAGATAATCGTTACCTCAGATCCGGCAACCTGCGCATAGTCATCGGTCAACGTGATACTAGTATTCTGCAGAAACGGTAGCGACTGCTCGAGGTCATCCTTCTCGCCACTGCTTTTGGCTACGTCATGTGCCACCAGGACAAGATCAGTAACAGTCCCCTCAGTCAAAAGAGCATATGCTGCCGTGGCTCCTACTTTACCAACGCCAACGATTGAGACTTTAAAAGTGCAGCGCATAGGACTCCTCTGGGCCTTCGCGACGAGTCTGTCGATGCTCATGCACGAAGATGCTTGTTGTCAGTATAAAGATAACAAAACAGTTGATCGCTGACAAAAGACAATACAAGCACCAGGCTTGAAGAATCACTCCCATCACAAAGACAAGCCAAAGTGAGAAGAAAAAGCCACTCAGACCCAGTAACGCTTGAACTCCGACCAGATTAATCTTAATACCCTTTACTGCAACTGTCCGCACGTCCATAAAAGAAAGAGTCCCAAGCACAAACATCGTCGAGTAAAACAGCAGTCCAAACGCGGCAATCGGAATGGGGCCGATGTGTGACCATGGGCTCTCCAGAACCTCGCGACAAGCAAAGGGTGGTTGACATGGGGGAAGCTGGCCAATGGTTTCACTATAGGTAATGTATCCGGCATCCAGTATCCCTAGCATGGCGCAGACAGTCAGAAGAAGAGAGAGAATCAGCTTCATAAATATCCTTAAAACGGGTTGCTCTTGAAAGGCGGTCTATAATGTCCTGAACAGTCAACGGATCAACAGGACTTTTCTTGTTGTAGAAAGAAATTTTAAGAGCGATGCCAACATCCCACAGTAATCTAGATCACGTTAATCCGATCGAGGACTTCGCCTGTAAGTTCCCCAGGGTCAAGTTCTCAGCCGGAGCAAAGCTCTTCGCGCGTGGTTCGCAGCCCCAGTACTTCTTCTATGTCATCGAGGGATCCGTCAAGCTTAGCCAGACTGCAGAGAACGGACAGGTGGTCAACTTGCACGTCTTCTATCCGGGATCATGTATCTCGCTGTTATCGCTGACAGGGCCGAGTGACTCTTACGATTTTGAAGCCGCCACAGCCCTGGAGGTATATCAAATTCCTCGAGAGGAGTTTCTGGCGGAGGCCCGCAAGGACGCTGTCTTAACCTTTGAGCTGCTCCTTCATGCGATGAGGGGCATGAAAGGTCTGCTGCATCGTATTCAGTTGAATGCTTCCGAGCCAGCTATCCAACGCGTGTCCGGCCTGTTGGTGTACTTCGCCAAGCACCAGCCCCTGAGTACAGTAGAAAAGGGCGTGATTCCAGTTGAGGTTACCCATCAGGAAATTGCGGACTGGCTTGGGTTAACTCGGGAGAACGTCAGCTTGCAGCTAAAGTCTATCGAGGATCAAGGTCTGATTAAACGGCGCCAGCGCCTGATTGAGGTGCTCAATGCACCGGGACTTCTCAAGTTGAGCCGACAGTAATAAAGAGACTCTGTTTTCTCTCCGGAGCATTCGGCTGCCGTCCCTTTTTTTGTCCTTTAGTTTTCAGCCAGGTAGGAGTTAATCTCGCCAATAAGCTGAGGACCCTGATAAACCATTCCAGTGATCAGTTGAACTAAGTCAGCGCCCAGCCGCAACTTTTCCTTAGCATCCTCGCCACTGAAAACGCCACCGGTCCCGATGATCGTAAAGCGTTTTCCATAGTGCTTTTTAGTAAGTTTAATCAAGGCATTTGATCTCTCCCAAGTGGGTTTACCGCTGAGATTGCCTTTGCGTTCTTTCCAGAGCACACGATCTCGAAGATCAACGGCCGGGTTTTCCTTGTCTTTGGTCAGGTTTCCGAAAATGACCCCGCTGATCGACGATCGATCGGCAGCATCAAGCAGTTCCAGAATGTGTTTCTTTTGCAGGTCAATCGGCATCTTCAAGTAGACCGGCTTTTTAATCCGCAGCCGGACGACAGCCCGTAGCAGGCGCGACAAGTTCTTTGGGTCCGTAAAAGGTTGACCAATGGACGTATTCGGACAGCTAATGTTCAGCTCGTAATAGGAGTGCTTCACCTTTGATCTTTCAAACAAGCGGAAAGTAGTGGTGATGTCCTCGATCTGGGCTTTAAGAGTAGAAAAGTGTTTATTAGTGCTACCGATGCTGATCCCTACAGGAATGGAAAACTCGAGGCCAGTCAATTTCTTAATCACCGCGTGAGCTCCCAGACTCTTGAAGCCTTTATTGACTAACAGCGCCTTGGAGCGGGGAAATCGGTCCAGGCGAGGTGGGACATTTCCTTCGTATGGTTCCAGCGTAACCGTCCCCACAGTCGTAAAACCAAATCCCACTGCAGGCAAGATTTGAGTCAATTGACCGTTGTAGTCAAAACCCGCCGAGAGTCCGATGGGATTCGGGTAGGTAACACCATCAATAATCTTGATGAGGACGGGATTGCGATAGGCCAGCAGCACAGAGGTTAGCGAACGGGTTGGCCCAAACTCCCCCAGGAACTTTCCAAAACGGGTGAAGTTGTTGTGCACCCGTTCGGCATCCTGTGTAAAAAGGAGTGGCTTTAAAACATTTTGATAACTGGTGGCGAAGATATCTCGGGTAAATTGCATGGCAGCAGCCTAGCAACTTACGTCTTAAAAAGAAGTAATGTAAGTTACGGAAAGTGCCCTTGGCCGGTCGAGATTACTTGTCATCTTTTGGGCGTCGCAGCCAAAAGGTGAGGTAGCCGTCTTTTTCAGGAACATCGAGATCACCACCTTTAGAGTCACCTACGAACCAGACTTCTTTGGGGGACTGGGCGCCAAGTGCCCGTGCAGACGCATAGACGCCATCAAAGAACGCTTGATGCGGCTTGTCAAAGGGGTCACCGATGTGAACTTTTTGGGCCGGGATGTGGCCAAGCCGTTTCATCTTATAGTCCCAAGAGGCTTTCGGTTCGTAGATAAGTCTTGGGGAAGGATCCTCGGTGATATCGGTGACCGAGTCACTGCCCGTCATCACAATCAAGGGAATCTTTTCCCGCTGAAGCCACTCAAAGAACTCGGGAACTTCCGGATAAAGCTCGGCGTGTTTAGCAACTGCGTCCCAGTACGCCTCCCGGACTGTCGTCACAAACTTTTGGGTAATGGGGTAGTTTTGTTCGAGTGCAGTCTGCAGAATCCACGACTCTCGGCTCCACTTCCGGATGCCGTACTTTTCAATATCGTGCGCTTGATGAGGCTGGAGAGACGCGACAAGTTGATCGTGAAGCTCTTGTTGATCCCAAGGCTCATCAACAGACTTGCGGTTCCCTAGGACTAAGAACTGAAAGATCTCATCGACGCGTTTGGCAAACTTGGAGTCAGTGACGTCAGCAATAGCCTGAATACCAGCGTCATGGCCTGCATCAAAGTCGACCAGAGTGTGGTCAACGTCGGACGCAATTACTCGGGGTTTTTTGCCGGAAAGATGAATCAAGTCGGTAACTTTCTCAATGATCTGCATTGGGCTAGTATACCTGACTTTTTGAGTAGGCCCGATGGGCCGGAATGGCTTGTGGAGATGAGGGGTAATGAACCCCTGTCCGCAACGGCAGCACTAACATCACCTACAGACGTAGATTTCTCTTGTTAATGCCGGAAAGGAAGAGAAAACGAGCCACTTCCGACAATCTATGTCTTAAAGCTTGCGCCTAGTCGACATAAACTCTAGGCAGTCACACTGACTGAGTTGTCACCCATACCTCGCCATCAGTGAGAGCGGAAGGTATGAATGTCAGTTAAGCAACTAAGTAAGCTGGCTGAACTGATGCGACATCAGCGGAACCACCAAAGACGTTGGTCAAGGTAGTGTAGGCTTTTGCCACAATTCGATCTGCTTTATTGGCAGTTGATTGTTGACCCTGTTTTGCTCTGCGGGTCAAAGAGCGTCTGCAGATATTAATGAGCACATCACGTCAATGCAATACATCCCCGTGAAGACCCCTATTATAACCGAAAAGGGTATAAATTTCCAGTTTTCCCAGGCCTGGAATGGAGGTTTAGTCTCCCAGACCCCCGTAGTTCTCTCTAACTGCCATGGGCCACCGCCAGGGCGTGGACCCGTTGCACCCCTGCGGCTTTCAGGACTTTGGCACAGGCACTCAGGGTGGCGCCAGTGGTGTAGACGTCATCAACCAGTAAAACGCTGGTAGGAGCACGCACTCGAGGGATTGCCCGGAAGGCAGTGGCATGAATGTTCTGCCATCGGGCAGCTCGATCTGTCAGGCTGGCTTGACTTGATACGCCTGAAGCTTGCTTCTGAAGAAGTTCGGCATAGGGAAGTTGGGCCTGTGATGCAAATACTCGGGCGATCTCCCTGGCCTGATTGAAGCCCCGCAATCGCTCTTTTTCCCGCGATAACGGAACACTGGTTACCAGTTCTACATCCGGGTAGTTGGTATGGAAATAAAGCAACTCGCCCAACAGGTGAGCTACCCCGATGACTGACTGGTACTTCATCACCTGGATAAGATCAGAGATCGGCGGCCTGTAATGGAAAGCCACTGAAACTGAGTCCAGAGGTGAGTCAGTGGGCAAACGGATTGGGGTAAGGAGAAAGTCCACCTGGTAGCTACACCGAGAACATAGGTAAAAACCAAGATGCCCACAGCCACAGCAGCTGGGAGGATAGACGACGTTAAGCGCCAGCTGCCAGAGTGACTTAAGCATCCAGCGCAGTATGCAGGACTGTCCTTACAAGAACCGTAGTGCTGACCGGAATGGTATACTATCCATCTGGAAATCGTTATTTAGCAGCAGTTTAACGCTCGATTAGCTCAGTTGGTTAGAGCGCACGATTCACATTCGTGAGGTCTCAGGTTCGAGTCCTGAATCGAGCACAATCTTACTTAGAATCTTTGAAAACGCTTTTCTGAAATCGCTCTCGCGCTTTCGCTTTAGAAAAAGGCCCCAACTCTCCCTCTGGCTTACCGGAACGGTGAGTAGTAGGCCGTGATCCAGCTGTCAAATAATGGAAAATTTTGGCTCTTAACTCCCGTTGCTTACTTTTCTCCGTTGAGAGAGTAGTAATCTGTTCTTCCATCGCCGAGGTTATTTCTTTAGCTTGGGCCATGGTCAACGGCCGCTGCTGTTTGCGAGCCTCGAGTTGACGGTCGACTTCGCTTCGAAGAGGAAACTCAATTGACATCAAGTACATTATATCAAATTTAATGTTTTGCCCGCGTGAACTGGAGCCGCTCAAACCTCAGGCAATCTCATACCCAAAGCTCTTCATCACTTCAACAAACTCCTGACTACTGTTGCAGCGATAGATCGCCAGCCGGATCTGGCTAGCATTGGGAATATCATGGACATACCACCCTAAGTGCTTGCGCATCGGCAAGAAGTTGTACTTTTCGCCGGTGCCAAACGTTTGTTCATAGAGTTGGGCGTGCTCGAGAGCTACCTTGAAGAGGGTGAAGTGGTCTGGCTGTTGGTCAGATTCTTTAAAGACAAACGGGTTTCCCATCGCTGCGCGACCCATCAGGACACCGTCAGTTCCGTAAGCAGTTATTTTTTGTCGAGCATCCTCCAAACTTTTGACGTCACCATTACCTAGCAAAAGCGTTCCTGTATTTTTGACTAACTCTGCTGCCTGACCGATCAACTCCCAGGAGGCCAAGCCCCCGTACTGTTGTTTGAGGGTCCGGCCGTGGAGTGCAATAGTGGCTACCTCTGTCTCCACTAAGGTAGGGATCCATTCCTGAATAACTGGTTGGTGGTAGCCGACACGAGTTTTAACTGAAACAGGAATCATCCGAGTGCGGTCTTGATAGTGGGAAGGAAGCTTGCTTGAGCGCTGGTTAACCTTTATGGCGATCGCTTCGGTGATATCCGGACAGTTTTCGACAGTTATGCCCTCTTGCCACTGTTTAATTCCCAGCTGAGTGGCACGAATGATCTCTTGGGCCAGCTGCGGAGTCTGAATGAGTGCAGCCCCGGCCCCACTGTGGGCGACGTTTTTAGCCGGGCAGCCCATATTGATATCGATACCGTCAAAGCCAAGCTGGCAAAGAACAATCGCAGCCTGACGGAAAAAGTCAGGAGTTGTACCGTAGATCTGGCCGATGACTGGACGTTGGCTCACGTCAAAGAGGAAGTCTTTCAGAAGCTGGTCGGCCCCATGGCAGAGCCCTTCTACACTTGTGAACTCGGTATAGACGACCGCCGGATTCCCGTATTTTTTGGTAATCTGACGAAACGGAAAGTCGGTAATGCCATCCATCGGAGACACACCCATGATAGGACGTGGCAACTCTTGCCAGAAGCTGGTAGGGGCTGATTGATCCGTCATCTTGAGAAAACAGATTATATCAGTTATTTGACGGATTGGTTTGTTGATTCAATCTTTCTAGGTTATGCAGAAGCCTTTGGTAGCTCGAGGAGAGTTGGAGGAACTGCAGCTGCTGAAAAAGTTGGAGCATCCGCTGGAGCTGGTGGAGCTCAGCCAGCAGGTGGCGGTAAAGCCATGTCCGTCTGCTATTAGGATTTTGTGGCTGTGGGGACGGCTGAGGCGAGAGTTGAGGACTGGGACTAAGCCAGGGAGTCGGTGAGGGTGCCGGACTGGATAAGGGAGAAGCAGATGGCGCAGGAAGCGTGGCTTCTTTGCGGTACTCAACGATGACGTCTTGTCCCTCAGGGCCCACTTCTCCGGATTCTTTGCTTTGCGTGACATTCCCCTGGATATCGTACTGAAAGACATCCAACTGGTACTGTCCATGTTCCGGTCTGGTTAAGGTAAGGGTGTATTGACCGGTCTCCGGTTGCCGAATAAAGTACTGCGCCAACTGCGGGCTGCGCTGATCCGTTTCTCCGGTAGGATCCTGCAAATACTCAGTTACTTTTTCGACCGTGACTTGATTACCTTGATCGTCAGTAATTAGTAGTTCTACCTCTGGTGAAACATTCACCAGAAGGTAGCTTAAGTCGGTATGACTTGGTTGGAAACGGCGGATTGTATTCACTTCCTGCAAAGTAGGTCGCTGACTCAGTCGTTGGTAAGAGTAATAAGGATCCTTGATCAGTAAGGTATTGGTGGTGTTATCCACTCCATCCGCGACAAAGAAGTGTCCCGGGTAGCCCAGAATAACGGGTTTATTAGCCAGGATCTCTTGCTTAGCGAACTCAACAATCTGGGCCAACGTCCCGTCGGTACGACTGAGTTCTAGTTTAGGGGTGTGTAGCTTGGCGCTGACCTGTTGAGTCAGACGACTAATCGCCAGCCAGTTGAGATTTCCGTTAAAGTAGCCGTCGACTTGTTCTTTAAGCCACTCGTTAAGTGACTGAGGCGTCAAAGCTATACCGGATGGTAACTCGGTAATTCCGTAATAGCGCAAAATCATCGCCATCGAAGTCACAGCACAGCCCCACCGACTCATCGTCGGCATGCTCGACCACAAGTGGGCGTGATCGTACTCTTCATTTGCCCAAACAGTATCATTCTGCTTCCAGAGCTGAACATCCAACTGGGTGACCGAAGCTGAAGATAGATCTGCTGTCAGGTGAATGTCATCGACAGTGGTAATTGAACGTGAAGCTGCCCCGACGCCTCCGCGGAGTGAGATCGTCTGCCGCTCTAAGGGTGTGATAAAAGGGAACTGATCCGTGGCTTCCAACACCAGCTGTTGATCTACCCAGACGCGAATCTTCTGCTCGCGGAGAAACTCAATCGTAAATTGATACTCGTGGTTGAGCTGAAACGGATACTGGCGAAGCGCACCAGGCAGCTGGTAGGTCATACCATTGACTACTTTCTCAATAAACAAGTTATTTCCAAACAGCTTCAGGTTGTACCAATTCTGGGGATCTTGCCATAGAAAAACCATTGATCGATCCATCTGAGTAGAACCTTGAATCAGAAAGTGGAATGACAAACGGTACAAGCCCAGTCCTCGCAAATCGAGATTGATGGGGACAAGGTCCATCAGGCATACCGGACTATCAATGATCAGTTGCAGCAGGCCGTTCGTTTGAGTCCAGACCGCTGGAGTATTCTTATTCATGCAGGGCTTAAGTGGATCACTGGCCTGCTGGTTTCGGGCAATCTGCCAGTTTGTTCCCAGAGGACTGTCAAAGTTATCTGCAAAGATAACTGTCTCCGCCTGCACATCTAGGGCCCCAAGCCATAGATAGGCGCACCCGGCAACGAGAACTGCACAGATGCGCCGGAGAGGCAGATTGCTAAGCAGTTGACGTTTCATGTATCCTCCTCTCAAGTAACTACAGGCAGTTTAAAGAGCGAAGATTACAGGAACCTTGCATGAAAGTCGTATTTTTAACGCGCAGATACTGGCCGGCAGTAGGAGGGGTGGAACGTCACGTTCAGTTTCTGTCGCAAGCACTCTTACAACAACTTCCTTCAATCGAGCTGCAAGTGATTACCGAACAACATGACCCATCCTTGCCCGAAAAAGAGATTCACCAAGGTGTAGAGATTCTGCGTTTGCCGCTGCGGCCAGATACCGCTAATCCGGATATTAAAAAAAGCGTCTGGGGATGGATGAGGCAACATAAAATGCTGTTGCAAAACGTTGATATTATTCATGTCCATGATGTCTTTTTTTGGCTGCAACCATTTCTGCTCTCTCTGCACAAACCACGTATCTATACAACTTTTCATGGCTATGAGCCACCTGGCCCACCCACTTGGAAGCAGCGACTGATGCATCAACTGGCTGAGCTACAGAGTGAGAGGAACATCTGTATCGGCAGCTTTCATCAAAAGTGGTATGGAGTAGAGCCGACAGTACGAAGTTATGGTGCAGTGGATGAGGTATTTGCTGCCACCCCTGCTCCCTCCCAAACGAAAGCTGCTCCTGCTCGGTCAACTCCGGAAAAGTACCTCTTTATCGGCAGGCTCGAAGAAGATACGGGTATCTGGGCATACTTGGAGGCGATGTCAGCGCTCAAAGAAAGAAACAAGCTCAACTTCCGGCTGGACATTGCCGGCGAGGGCCCACTCAAGATTCAGTTGGAAAGATTCGTGAAACAGACAGATCTGCCGGTCAGTTTCCTGGGTGTCCAGCAGGCTACACCGCAACTTTATCGCAACTATGATGCCGCATGTGTATCCGGCTACTTGAGTATGTTGGAGGCGCTTGCCTCCGGGGTGCCGGTAGTTGCTACCTACATGACTCTCCTCAAGAGGGACTATCTTCTGTTGAGCCCCTTTGCCGACTGGGTTTCTGTCGCCGCTCCGGGTGCAGCACTAGAAGCTGCCCTGCAAGCACCCGATGGTCTCCGGCCTGAAGCCCAAGCTTGGGCACAACGCCAAACGTGGGCGCAGTTAGCGGCGGAGTACCTCAAGTTGTGGCAAGTAGGGAAACCATGACCCGCCCGCGTTTATCACAGTCTCACCCCCTTCGCCGCGTTCATTTTATCTGTCAGACATTAGGTATCGGTGGCGCGGAGCAGGTCAACCGCGACATGCTCGAGGCTCTTCAGGATAGGGGAATAAAAGTTCAGGCGTTTGTCACCTTTGCGCGTTTTGCCGAAATGCTCCAAGAAAAAAAGATTCCTGTTCACCGCTTGCCGGTTGTACTAGATATCATCGGCAACTGGAAAGGATTGGTGAAAGCGGCGGTGCTGTGGCCTTTTGGAGTTGTCCAGTATCTTTGGACAGTATGGCAGTCAAAGGATGCGGACGTGATCGTCATGTCCGGTTTTATCGAAAAGATTCTAGTGACACCATTAGCGCGTTTATGGAAAATTCCGGTGATCTGGATCGAGTTTGCCCCACTGGGACCTGTCTTTCGGAAGTTTGCCGGATTGCCGGAGTATCTGTATCGGGCGGTGCTTGGCTTGCCCGCAACGGTCATTGTACCGACTCCCTACACGCAACGGTTCTTTATAGAAGAGGTAGGGGTAGAGCCGCGACGCCTCCACATTTTGCAATGCGCCAGGTATAAATTGAATATAGAAAAGTACCTAAAAATCAGCCCTTTCTCTAATTTTACTGTCGTTTGTGTGTCCCGTATGGAGAAAGGGAAAGGACAAGATCTCTTGGTTCAGGCATTTGTTGAAGTGGTCAAACAAGCACCAGGGGCCCGTTTGGTTTTTGCGGGTGAAGGTGAGTTTGAGACAGAAGTCAGACAAGTGGTAGCTGCTTACCACTTAGAGGACAACGTGGAGTTCCGAGGACGGGTAGCTGACCCGCTGGAGCTAATGGCTCGAGCAACAGTCTGCGTTTTTCCGTCGGTCTGGTCACTAGAAGGCTTTGGATTAGTGACGATTGAGGCGATGGCGCTGGCTAAGCCGATTGTGGCATTTGACTGTGGCCCCACACCGGAGATGGTCGAGAATGGAAAGACTGGGCTGTTGGCAGAAAAGGGAAATGTCGCCGAGCTTGCTCAAAAAATCTTGATTATTCTCAAGCAACCGCACAGAGCGGCAGAGCTTGGCAGAAATGCTCAACAGGTCTATCGCTCACGATACCGATTCGAAACTATAATTGATGAGTACATCTCTGTATTTGCCAAAGTGAGCAACGCGTGAACGAAGAACACCCACCCACCACCGCCCCTGTATCAGTCATAGTTACTGTCAAAAACGAAGAGTTGACGATCATTGACTTACTCAATGCGCTCACCCACCAGACTATATTGCCTGAGGAAGTCGTCATCGTCGATGCCGCCTCGACGGATCGGACAGTTGAGTTGATTACTCAGTATGCCCAGCAGCTCAAGAGTGAACACTCGCCCATTAAGCTAGTAGTGGAGTCCTTCCCCTGTAATCGCAGCCAGGGAAGGAATCAGGCGATTATCTTGGCCAAGAACGAGTTGATTGCTATCACCGACGCGGGTTGTATTCCTGAGCCAGTTTGGCTGGAAGCCTTGCTGTCTGCATTCCATCCTGGTGAAGTGGTCGGCGGGTATGCAATCGGTGCAGGCAAAACTCCTTTTGAGCGGGCAGTGACTCCCTACTTTTTACCAATGCCGGATCGCATTCATCCGGACACATACCTTCCCACCACTCGGTCGGTACTCTTTGAAAAGAAGACGTGGGAGAAACTCGGCAAGTTCGACGAACGCCTGAATACCAGCGAAGACTTCGCGCTCTTTCATAAGATGAGACAGGAACATGTCCCGATCGTGTTGGAGCGTCGTGCTACTGTCCGGTGGACCCCACCCAGTTCACTTGGCCAATTTGTGAAGCTGACCAGCACATTTGCCACTTCGGACATTCAGGCCCGGATCTTGCGACCAAAGGTGATCGTTTTATTTGGAAGATACCTTTTGGGGATACTGCTGATCGTAGGACTCGCTGTCTTCTGGTCTCCGCAGATCGCCCTGCTTATATTCAGTGCTGGTTGTATTCTGTATATGCTCTGGGCTATCAGGAAACATTACTGGGATGTGGAAGGCGCCTGGTACTGGCTGCCTGTGCTCCAGCTGGTCGTAGACGGGTCAGTGATGTGGGGAACAGGGCGTGGAGTACTGCAAGCTCTCTTTGGCGTTGAACGCTGACATCTTACGCAGCTCGCTTGCGAAGCGCCGGAGCAGGACGTCGAGTCAGCGACTGATCCACCTCTAGCCATTTGAACGGGTTATCAATCCAACCTGAACTGCCCCCAACAGTATCGTGACTATGACTGCCTTCATGGTAGGTGCCGTCTGAGTGCCAGTGTCCCAAGCCGCCTAGGCCCGGTAGACCAAACGCTCGGCCCGCTGAGGTCACGGTCTGCGCAGCTGCCATAGCACAGTGGGGACAAGCGACGCTGACAAACTGCATTACACTAGTCAACAAACTTGTCATTCTCCCCAGCGCGATTAACTTTTCAGCGGCACTGTTCAAATTCAGTCGAAACTCCAAACCGTGTGCTGTAGCAGTTCGGACAGTTTGCAGATACTTTTGTTGAATCTCCACAGGCATGGTAGCGACTTCAGGTGGCAAGTTTTCTTGATTGACAGGAACTGGGTCGGCTTGAGTGCCTTTCACATTCGGCTGAGGATCTAGGGGAAGGAGCTCTGCGACCTGTACGGGTTGAGGAAGCTCAGCTTTAACCACGACAGTCTGTTGTTTGGTGGATACTTTTTTCGTCAAGTCGCTACGCTTTGCCCACCCCTCGACGAGTTGAAAAGTTAAAGGGAGGGGCATCGTTTCAGCCGCCTCTGACACTGGGGGGTGCTGAGGCTCAGATGCTGGATGCAAAAACTCGGCGCTGTTTGGCATGTCGTGATTCTGGGTGTGATTAATTTGGTACTAGTCAGCAGTGAATACTTGGCGCACCGGCCGCAGTAAGTTTCTTCGGTTGCCAATTTTATTCACTTGTTGCTCCAGGCTTTGTGCGTCGGTAGCAGTCAGGGCAGTGCCGGTAACCACTGTCAACTCCAGCTTCTCATCCGACTCAAAGTCGTTCAGATTTTGGGCAACAGCGATGGTATTCTCCGGCAGGATTTCTTCGACTTGGAAGGTTTTTCGTAGTCCGGACTGGCTAAGACCGTCGATCACTTTATTCCAGCCACCTAGCCAAAACGTCAGCTGGTCAGTGGTAATCCCTCCCAACAGACCTGTCTCTCCAACAGCCTGAGTTTGTTTCTGGGCGAGTGGACGCTGAACATCATGAAGATGGAGAGTCTCAGCTAAGGTGGGATTAAGGCTCCCTGTAGTGGCTGCAGTGGTCAAGGTAGTTGCAGTCAAGACACGGTCCAGCTGGGCTGCATCAGATGCAGCGGAAAGAGCCATAGCCATCGGGGTAATAAAGTGGGTGTTAGCAATCGAAAAGTTTGGGGATTCATCATGACAATCCTCCTCAAACTCCGCTTGAAGGGTTCTAGCTGCCTCCGAGGAAGTCATGATATTGGTGGCGGCTGCGCTGGCTGCCAACTTGGCGTTGCGGGTTTCCAGTTTGGTAACCTCCTGGATATCACGAAGCGGCATCAAGGAGAAGCGAACTTGGACACCGACGTCTTCCGTCATCTCCAGTTGGCCGTTTTCTTTAGCCTGAATAATCACGGCATCAGGATAGGCTTTGTCTACCCGGTAGGCTTCTCGTAGCTCGTCGATCGTGAAGTCCCGTTTGACTAAGCTGGCTGTACCCAGGAAACGGTGCTCACCTACCTTAACGACAACGTACTCACCAGCAGCCAGAGGATCACTCTCATCTTTAGCTACCATCCGGCGAATATAGTCTTCAAGGTCAGCCTCAGAGTTCAGGATTGGGCGGGTATGAACATGTTCACCATTCATCAGTCGATCAATCAATCGAAGTGACTCGGCACCGGCGTGGAGAACTGTCCTTTCATAGTCCTGTGGAGCTTGGGTACTGGTCGGCAAGATGTCCTGCACCTGGCGGGTTCTGTTTCCTATATCTTGTAATCTGAGGACCACTTCTTTAATTTTCGGCATGTCATCCTTCACACATTTTATATGTGCAACTAATTTGCAAAAGAGGATTATAACGAGAAATTCAGCATTTGCAACTAGATTGCAAATAGAGGCATCAAAAAAATACCACTCGGGAGCGAGCGGAAGCATCAGAAAAAAGTAAGCGCTCAATTAAAGATATGCAGCTGGATGTTCTTTTTCCAGATCTCGAGGAGTTCTCCAGGCTGGGTGTAGTCCAGCTCATTTTCTTGGGTATGCTCTCCTTCGAGTAAAAGATGCTTGGCAGCAGCGATGACTGCACCATGTGTACATAGCCAGATAGTGACAGGCTCCTGGGTGTTCACCCGCTGGGTTTTATAACGATCTGCTTTCTCGATGATATCTTCCAGAAAGTTCTCTACACGCTCTACAAACTGGAGGAAGGGCTCCTGATGGTACTCATTCAAACGAGCATCAAATGTAAAGTCTTTACCAGTAATCTTAGTGACGATGGCCGCTGTTTGCCGACAACGTGGTACCTCCGAAGAGTAACGAAAGTCGCCAGCGACTCCTTTCAAAAACTGGGCCAACTTTTCGATCGCGGGGATGCCCTCATCGAGGAGTCCGGCAGTCAGGATCTCGTCGCCGTACCCGTTGGGGCTGTGGGTGGCAAGGCCATGGCGAAAGATGAAGAAACGGTGAGTCGTGCCTGCAGTTATTTCAGACATGATTCGTATACCTCCACAATCTGCTCCGCTACATTCTTCCATTCTAATGTATTTACTTTGGCTTTAAGCTCCGCGCTAATCTCGGCATGGGTCTTAGGATGGGTGAGAAGGTACTCAATCTGTGAGGCCAGCAGAAGAGGGTTGTTGACTGAGGTCAGCAGGGCCCGTTTCCGCTCGTCGATCAGGCTCGAGATGCCGGCTACGTTAGTAGTGATAACTGGAACGCCACAAGTCATTGCCTCTAGTGCAGTCATTCCAAATGACTCGTAATGGGAGGGCATGACTACCACATCGGCGGCGTTGTAGTAGTACGCCAATTCATGCTGAGGTTTTTGACCGACAAACTTGACTACCTTGGGAATCCGCAGCAGCTTACGCAGCTTTTCCAACTTTTGGAGTTCCGCGGACCAGAGTGATACGTCCTGGGAGATATCACCGCCGACGATGTAAAGCTTCAGAGGCAGTTCAGGCTCATCCTGGCTGACTACCTTGATCGCGTACATTAACATGTCGATGCCTTTGAGTGGCTCGATTCGTCCGACAAACATGACGATCTTTTCCTTAGGATCTGCGCCGACAAATTGACGGGCTTTTGCTTTGCTGATCGGATGAAAGACTTTAGTGTCTACTCCAGGAGGGATGACACAGATCTTGCTGGGATCTGCTTCGTAAAGATACTCGAGATAGCTGGCATCACTCTCGCTGGGAGCGATGATGGCATTGGACATTTTGACCAGTTCTAGCTCTGCGTCAAGGCGGACAGCGTCTTCAGTTTCCAGCTCGCCCCGGGCAACCAAGTTTTTCATGAGCGCAAGGGTGTGGAAAGTAGAGATTATGGGCAACGTTTTTTCTGGCGTTGACCACAGTTTCTGAAGCTGAATACCGGCAATCCCAGACATGTAGTAATGACAATGCATCACGTCATAGGTCAGCTGCTCAGTCTTACAGAACAGCGCCACATTTTCGACAAATTCTGGAATATACTGAATTAGCGACTTTTTAGGGACGTTTGCTTGAGGTCCAGCCACGATGTGCATCAGTCGCAGTCGATCCGCGACTTGGACAATTGGTGGATTTTCGGTATCCTGACATCGGGTGAAGATATCAACAACGTGACCTAGAGCGGCCAGTTGTTTTGCAAGCTCAAGCACATAAACATTCATTCCGCCGGTTTCCTTACCTTCTTCGGAAGCAAGCGGACATGTGTGGTACGACACCATGCAGATGCGGAGTGATGACATAGAAGAGCAAAGCTAGATTATAACCGAAAAAGGAGATGGTATGTCCAAACCGTTTGCGCTGATTACCGGAGCATCAAGCGGGATTGGGTACGAACTCACAAAGTTATTTGCCAGAGACGGAGTCAACGTAGTCCTGGTCGCCCGGCAGAGTCCGGTGTTGACTCAAGTTGCCGACGAGCTGCGCAGTAAGTACAACGTTGAGGTAATCGTCAACTCCAAGGACCTTTCCAAGATTGAAGAAGTACGGGCACTCTATAAAGAGATTACCCAGCTCAACTTAGACGTCGAATATCTGGTGAACTCCGCAGGAGTGGGCGACTACGGGCTTTTTCTCAAAACTGACTGGGAAAAAGAGTTGATGATGATTAACATCAACGTCGTGGCCCTGACATACCTGACTAAGGTGTTTGCTCAGGACATGGTCAGAAAAGGGCACGGCCGGATTCTGAATTTAGGGTCGATTGCCTCGTTTATGCCCGGACCATTGATGTCCGTCTACTACTCTACCAAGGCTTATGTGCTACGACTGGGAATGGCGGTCGCGGAAGAGTTACGGGGAACAGGAGTGACGATCACCACCCTGTGTCCCGGCCCGACCGCTGGCAGATTCCAGCAGATCGCCAACATGGAACAGTCCAAGGTGATCAAGAACCAAAGGCTTCCTTCTTCACAGGAAGTGGCTGAGTTCGGTTATCGGGGAATGATGAAGGGGAAAGTCTATATGGTCCACGGCTGGCGAAATCACTTTTATGTCTTTTTGACCAAAGTTGTTCCTCTGGCCCTCCAAGCCAGGATCGTTAAACACGGCCAAGGTTTAGCCACAAATTAAGTGACCAACCTAGTCTGAGGAAACGGGCTGAATGATCACTCGCAGCGCGTTGACAATCACCACCACGTCGATTACTTCTTGCAGCATGGCTCCGATCACTGGCTGAATAAAGCCAGCAGCAGCAATCACCATCAATCCAATACTTAAACCCATCCCGATCAGGACACACTGCGTCGCGATCTGCAGGACCCGCTGAGAAAGAAGATAAACCTCCTGGATGCGTTCCAGTCGGTCAACTAAAATAGTAATGTCACCGGCTTCACTGGCAGCCGTTGAACCATGCCCACCGAGAGTGATGCCTACATCCGCCCGCGCTAGCGCGGGCGCATCATTAATTCCGTCTCCGACCATCACCACTGGCCGATCAGTCCGCTGGACTTTCTCGACCACCTCGACCTTTTGTTCCGGTAAGCACTCCGCAAACACCTCAGAAATATTTGCCTCGTGCGCGATATGCTGAGCGACCTCGTTTTTATCTCCAGTCACCATGATGACGCGCACTGCATGTTGCCGTAGCACCGAAAACACCCGCTTGATATTCGGTCGGATCACATCTTGGAAAAAGATTGCCCCGATCACTTTTTTGCCACTGGCGACATAGATCATGACTTGGCCAGTAGCTCTGGCCTTCTCATGCAGAGTAAAGAGTTTCTGGGGAACCGTCACTTGGTGATCACGCAGGTAGGTTAGTTTGCCCAGGCGTAACTGGACATCATTGACTTGTCCGGAGACGCCTTTCCCGAAGTCTTCATGGAACTGCTCAGGGTATACCAGCTGAACTTTTTTCTCTTCAGCATACTTTTTGAGTGAGCGAGCCAAAACATGGGCAGAAAGCTGGTCAATGGAAGCAGCCAGCTTGACAATCTTCTGGGTCGAAAACGCCGGATCATAGCTCTCCACATGAGCGACTAAAGGTTCTCCCAGCGTTAACGTTCCCGTTTTATCAAATAGAAAACTCTTGGCTCTGGCCAGCTGTTCAATGGCTTGGCCGCCCTTGATGATGATGCCGCGTTTTGCAGCCTGACTGATCCCACAGGCAAAGGCAATCGGTGTTGCCAGAATGAGCGGGCAGGGGGTAGCCACCACTAGCACAGATAGCGCCCGGACTGGAGTTCCGGAAATCATCCATGCCACGCCTGCCAGCGCAAACGCTACTATCGTAAAGAAAACACTGTACCGATCCGCCAAGCGGACAAACTTCGCTTTATGTTTCTCCGCCTCCCGCACCAATTGAATGATTTGTTGATACTTACTTTCCTTACTTTTTCTGGTAGCTCGAATTTCGAGTACCCGATCATTGTTCACGCTTCCGCTGAGCACTTCTGAGTGGGTTGATTTGTGAATAGGCAGTGACTCGCCGGTCAGACTTGATTCATCCACAGTTGAGTCTCCGGAAGTCACTTTCCCATCGACAGGAATAACTTCACCAGGTTTGACCACAATGATCTGATCAATCTCCACGTCTTCGACCGGAACGTCCTTGATTCCGCCATTCTCTTTAAGGTGAGCGATCTTGGGAGCTCGGGCGATCAGCGCAGTGAGTTCTTTCTTGGCTCTGCGTAAAGCGTACGTTTCCAGGGCCTCACCACCGGACAACATTAATAAGATGACAGCCCCGGCCAGATACTCGCCAATAAGCAAGCTGGCCAGGATACCCACTGCAGCAATCAGGTCCACTCCAAAATGCCGGCGCAGAAAAGACAACAACATCTGTAGAAAAAACGGGATACTGCCGATCAAGGTAATCCAAAACAAAATCAACTCTGCTGCGGCAGAGAACTGCAGCCCCCACAACACTCCACCGGTGACCAGACCAGCCAATACAAAAAAAGGAACGTAACTCTCGATTTGGTCCAAGAGAGCTTCAGCTTTGGCAGAGTCCAGCGCGGCATTCATACGCTTAATAATACTCTGAAACCTACGTCGTAGTCAGGTGTCCAGTGAATGCCAACGTATGAAGGGTGGGAGTTTCGTTATCCATCTTAATGGTGGTGATGGAGCACTCACTGATCTTGTAGCTATGGAGCTGGTCCATGTCTTTCAGGATCTGCTCCAGTCTCTCGTCACCAAAAATATTTCGCAGAAAGTCGCCAATGATGCCACCATGGGTTACCAGTACAACGTGCAAGTCTGGAACGTCAGTCTGTTGCAGCTGTTTCATCACCTCTTCCATCCGTTGCCCGGCCGCAAACGATGAGTCACCCACAGCAGGCTGCAGATGACGATTTTGTGAAGACTCATGCCACATCTCCAGAAACTCGCTGAAGCTTTGCAAAGGATCATCCCCCCAGTTGGCCCGTTCCCGAAGATGGGTATGTGTCTCCACGGGGACTTGTAGATGTTCCGCGATATGTGTAGCGGTTTGGAGTGTTCGCCGTGAAGGACTGGTAAAGATTCGCTGAACCGGAAACTGCCGGAGGTACAGTCCGGTTTTTTCAGCTTGCTGATGCCCAAGCTCAGTCAGCTCTGGCTCCCCAATCATCGGCTGTTTTTGACCATGGCGAACAAGATAAAAAGTATTCATTCACTGGTATTCTACTGCGACAGTGTGTGATAGGGTAAGTGCATGATGCGTGGGCTTCCCGGACTTTTACTTGTGCTGTTTGGCGTAGTGATGATTGGGTTGATAGCAGTGGTGAGTGATCCACAAAAAGCACAGCTTTCCCGGCGTAACGCTCAGCGGCAACAAGACGTGGCAGAAATTCTCGGTAGAGTCGAGGAGTTTGCCAAAGAAAATCACACCCTTCCACCACTTACGGTCGAACTCCAGCAAATCGGTACGGAGCAAACCGGCTGTGGACTGGAAACGCCGTCGTGTACTATCCGCTCAGACGCCTGTATAAACCTTCACTCTTTGATGAATAACCGTGATCTTAGTTTACCCAGTGATCTACGAATCGGTAGCTACTATAAAACTGGCTACGGGATCAGCTTTGATCCTTCCACACAGATTGTCAAAGTAGTAGCTTGCGGTGCCGAAGATACTGCACAGATCTCGCTTGAAAGATCACTTCAGAAATATTTAACAGAAGTAGAAGTTACAGCGACAAAGAATGCCAAGAAATAAGTACTCACCCCGGAGAATCCTCCCAGAACACGCAGTTGAACAAACAGCCGCTCTTCCAGAGAGAACTTGGAATCGAACAAAATTGTTGCAGTTTCTGCAGAAATGGATCTACTGCATTATTATTTTACTTGCTTTATCAATAAGATTTTGGAAAATAGAGTATATTCCGTTTGCCAATGATGCAGACGAGCTTGCCTACATTTGGGCAGGTCAGTCGTTGATAGAGTTTGGCACTCCGATCTCCTGGTCCAGCTTCCAGCACACAGATACCCAGTGGCATTGGACAGAGATTCCCTCCGATACAGTCCAGGACTCCAAAGTTCCGATCGCTAAGTTTGTTCGTCCTTGGTTCGACCACAGCTTCATCTTGCCTCTGTTAATGGGCGGCTGGTCGGAGCTGTTGGGCTATCACTTCCCCAGTATCCCCCCCGCTTTATGGTATCGATTGCCTTTTCTGTTGATCTCAGGAGTGAACCTGCTACTTATCTATCAAATTGCTCGGAAAGTCTTCGGCCAGTGGCCAGCTATTTTTGCGCTCAGCTTGGTCAGTTTTAGCCCTCTCTTTATTTTTGCCGGTCGGATGGTGGTCTCGGAAAATCTGATGACCACCTTTATTCTGCTCTCTATCTACTTATTCCTGACAGAGCAACCGCTGTGGTCGGTACTGCTGGCTACAGCGTTGGGCGGGATCGTCAAGCTACCGGCGTTGTGCATTGCGCCGGTGATCGGTGTCTCACTTTTTGCCGACAAAAAATACCGGCAAGCTGTGGTCTACCTACTGGGTGTAGTCGCATTGGTAGTCGTCACATATGGGGTATATGGTGCCAGTATTGACTGGCCGGCCTTTACGGCTGCAATGAGAGATCAGTCGTCCCGACTACTGGGCTGGTCGAATCCGGCTTTCATTTTTTCACAACCTGGCTTTCATACCAAGGCTAGCTTGGATTTCAGCTACTACGTCGTGCTGTTCTTGGGATTAGGAATTTTTCTGGTTCCGTCAACCAAGCAAGTCAAGATCCTGGCAGGCGCTACGCTGGCAACCTGGTTAACGATCTGGGTGACCAGTGCGGAACTCGACATGTTGGGCTGGTACAAACTTCCGTTATTTAGCCTGTTGGCCGTCAACACTGCCTCTGTCTTCAGCTTGGGGAAAACACCGGACGACAAGCAAACGTTACCACTGTATCCGGTCCTAACAACTGTAACGCTCCTGCTCTTCGTGACGATCGTCAATAACTTTGGCATTATCCGTTTTCCTGAACAACCACTCCCAGAAGCACAGCTGCTACGGCTGGTGGTAGCCGGGATTTTAGTGCTAGGGCTTTGGCTTCTTAACTGGAAAGTTCCTCGTAAGATTGTGATAGCAGGATGTGTGACAGGGCTCGTAGTCTATGCGCTTCAAGCTGTCTATATTGCTAATCTCTACTTTGCTGCCAGCTGCAAAGATCGTACCTGCCCCACACCCACGGTAACGCTGTCGCAGACAGTCAGAACACTGTTGGAAAGATAGAGAAGCAGGCAGTCCTACAGCACAGTAAAGTACTTCTTCCAACCAAAGCGTCTGAACAGATACTTTCTGAACTCCTCGACGACCAGCACCGATAGGCTGACTGCCACGGCGACGGCCCACACATGAGCTTCAACAGGAACTGTCCGTAAGAGTGACTGGAACAGTGGGTGATAGACCGCCAACGTAAGAAGGATGGCTTCCACCCCGATAGCTACCACCACGGCACGGTTAGTAAAGAGTCCCATGGTAAAGATTGACCGTGTTTCACTCCGTGAGTTAAGTGCATGAACCCACTGGAAAATCGCCAGCACAATCAGTGCAACTGTCCGCGAGTACTCTAAATTGTGAGATTCTAGTTCAATTAAGAAAATAACGATTGTTCCGACAGACATAATTGTTCCGAGTAAAATAATTCTGAGAAGAAGCAGCTTATCGATAATGTGTCCTTTATAGCGGGTATGGCTGCGCTCCATAATCTGCGGGGTGCTTTTTTCCGTAGAGATGCTGATGTCCAAGAGTCCATCCGTAATTAAGTTCAGCCAAAGAATTTGCGCTGCTAGTAGCGGCAACGGTAGCCCCAAAAAGAGCGACAAGAAAATGACCCCCAGCTCACCATAGGAAGTCGTGAACAGGTAACTGATTACTTTGCGAATGTTTTCGAAAACGCCCCGCGCGGCACTGATCCCGTGAACGATCGTTGAGAAAGAGTCATCAACCAAAATCATGTCTGCAGCCTCACGTGCCGCATCAGTTCCCGACTTACCCATTGCAATTCCAATGTCTGCCTTTGCCAAAGCGGGTGCGTCGTTGACTCCGTCGCCAGTCATGGCAACCAGCTTTTGTTGCCCCTTCAGTTGATCGATCAGCACCGCTTTATCAAAAGGCGTTGCCCGCGCAACGATGGTTAGATTTTCAGCTGGGAAAGAAGAGTTGAGCAGATTTTCCAGCTCTTTCCCTTCCACGGCCAGATTCCCTTGGTGATACAAACCGATCTGCTCGCCGATCGACTTGGCAGTATTGAGGTGATCACCGGTGATCATGATCACTTGGATGCCTGCCTTTTTACATTTTTGAATCGAGGCTGCTGCATCACTTCGCAGAGTGTCGGAAAAAACAAGCAGGCCGACGAAGTTCAGATCCTTAATATCTTTGTGGTCTTTTAGCCTGAGGTGCTGGCCAGTTTTTTCAGCCAGCGCAATCACCCGTAGTCCACGATCAATAAGCAGCTGAATCTGTTTTTCGATGATTTGCTGCTCCTTATGATGAAATGAGCAGCACAAGCTCAGCACAGAGTCTGGAGCACCTTTGACCACCAGCAACATCTTTTTATCAGTTTGATGAAGGGTAGCTTGCCAACGGAGGCGGTTATCAAAAGCCAGCTCGCTGATGCGCGGCGCAGCCGCACGCACTTTATCAACGTCAATATGATCGTTGAATGCTGCTTTAATCAGCGCCAGATCCAGTAGGTCACCGACAGTCGTGTTATCAGTCCGGGCATCGTTACAGAGGATAGCCAACTGAAGCATCTCAGTCTTTTTCTTCTGTTCAAACTTGTCGTCGTCAAAGTACCATGCCTCCTGGAGGACGATCTTGCCTTCAGTCAGAGTTCCGGTTTTGTCAGTACAGATCACATCCACGCCCGCCAACGTCGAAACAGACGGCAGATTCCGCAAGATGGCTTTTTTCTGACTCATTCGTACCACACCCAGCGCAAGCGTGACGGTGATCACGATGGGCAGACCCTCCGGGATAGCTGAAACTCCCATCGAGACGACTGTTTTGAAAAGCTCTTCCAGGGGGATACGTTCAATAAAGCCGATCACGAACAACACGCCGCAGATAGCGATAACGATCAGAAGCACTATTTTAAGGAGTTTGTTGAGCTGCCGTTCCAGTGGAGTTGCCTCGCCAACATGCTCGGCGACGGTTTTAGAGATTTGACCTAGAGCCGTGGCCTCGCCGGTTTTTTCTATCTTTAGCAGACCCTTCCCGCTGGCCAAAAGTGTCCCCATGGCCAGTCCAGCTTGTTCAGTCGTGTCTTTAGAAACGGGATAGGCTTCACCTGTCAGCTGAGACTCATTCACAGTAATACTGTTAGCCTCAATCAAGACACCGTCAGCCGGAACGCGATCACCTGCCTCAAGTGAAACAATGTCTCCGGGGACCAGCTCTTCAACAGAAAGGACTTGCAGCTTGCCGTCGCGATAGACTTTGGCTTTGGGCGTCAGGAACTGCTTGAGTGACTGAAGCGAGTGGAGGGCCTTGAGTTCTTGGATACTACCGATGACTGCATTGACAACCACCACTATCAGAATCACAACCGTATCGCTGTACTCGCGGAGAAAAAGAGTAATCCCACTCACGATCAACAGAACAAAGACAAGTGGGCTTTTGAACTGAGAGAAGAAAACGTCAAAGATACTTCGTTGCTGTTTTTCTGGAAGAGTGTTTTTCCCGTACTGTGCCTGAAGAGTTTTGACTTGCTGGCTGGTCAAACCTAGATGATCAGTCATGACAAAGCTAAGTCTAAACAAGCTGGAGGCAGCGGTCTAGTTCTAATCCGGGATAAACTCCAATGCTGCAGAGTTAATACAGAACCGCTGACCAGTAGGTGGCGGACCATCGTCAAACAGATGCCCAAGGTGGCTGTTGCAGGTTTTTTCTACTACCTCGATCCGTGTGATACCCAGACTCGTATCCTCACGCAGTTCAATGGTGTCAGGATCAAGAACTGCCCGGAAGCTTGGCCAACCTGTGCCTGAGTCATACTTCTGTTCAGACCGAAAAACTGGGATTCCGCAGTCGGCAGTGACATAGGTGCCCGGCCGTTTTTCGTGAAGCAGCTCGCCGGAGAATGGTATCTCAGTCCCGCGTTGGCGAAGTACCGAGAACTGCGCCGGGGTCAAGATCTCTTTCCACTCTTCTGCTGAGAGATTCATCGGCTGTCCAGCCACTACCTGTTGTTGAACTCGACTTTTGGTCTTTCTGAAAGAGGCTGTTTGCGACCATTTTGAAAAGCAGAGAAGAAGCGCTCCGGCACTGAACATCAGGAGTAGACCAAAAATCAAGACCGTTTGACCAAAGGAAAAACTGACTTTCGTCTGCCAAATGGACGAAGCGCGGCGAGGCATGTCTCCATCGTAGCACAATTCAGTATTGATGAGTCAAGCCTTTTATCAGTGACGCCTTCTTACAACAACTCGAGGGACTTCCATAACACTCTTGAGGCTAATGATCTTCTGGGCTGCCAAGAACCAGCAAGCTCACTCAACTGAGCTGGTTTGATGTCTGTTGGGAGGCTGTAGGCTTGTAAGATTGCCCGTTTCAACCCATAGTCACCTGCCGAAAAAACATCAGGTCGAGCAAGGGTAAAGATCAGAAACATCTCAACTGTCCACCTGCCCACACCTTTGATTTGAGTAAGCTGCGCGATAATCTCTTCGTCAGTGAAAGACGCAAGCTGGTCAGGACGGACTGTTCCGCTCTGCCAAGCTTGAGCGACATTCTTGAGATAAGAAATCTTGGCGAAGGAAACGCCGGCTGCTCGGAGAGCCTGGTCTTCAGTGGCCAGTACGACAGTTGGCTCAAGTTGATTCTTCAAAACGTTCTTGACTCGGGCCACGATTTGGGGAGCTACTTTTTCTGAGAGCTGCTGGCCCAGGATGCTCTCACACAGCTCCCAAAAATACTCTTCCGGATCACGGGGTTGTAGTTCCGACAGAGGACCAAGCTGCAAAACGACCTTGTCGTGGAGCTGGGCCATGACTTTATCTGAAAAAAGAGAGAGCTGCTCTGGTTTATTCATAGTATCGGGAGTCTCCATAGAATAGGCACACGTAGGGTGTGTTGTATCACACTTTGTAACTAGAGATGAGCTTGGAAAAACTGGACAGAGCGGGACATCGCCTGGCTAAATGCAGCCCCAGATAGATTGTGATTGGAGTTGTCATAGAGGTAGAGTTCACTGGGTTTCCCCAGCGCCTGCAGCTTGTTATAGAGCGATTCAGAAAACTGCCAAGGAACCGACTCATCGGCTCGGGCATGATGAAGCTGAATGGGTGTTTGCAGATTGGAGAGCTCAGCCCACGGAGAGATGGACTGCCAAAAAGTAGGGTTTTCTTCAGGGGTACCATATTGAGCCACAAACTGGGCTCTGGTTGAGCGACTGGCGGAGTTTTCGCGCGGGGAAGGTTGCCAAGGTCTACGGTTGCTCCAGCGTTGGATGAACTCCGGATAGTCAGCAACGACTCCTCCCCAGATGACTGCAGCCTTGATGGACGGATCGACGGAGACCACCCGCAAGGTAATACTTCCTCCCATAGAGTGACCCCACATACCGATCCGATCTTTATTCACTTCGGGAAGCTTCCGCACGCTCGCCAAAGCATTCAGCACGTCAATCGTGTATCCGGGCGAAAAGTACGCCCCTGTCGGTTGACCTTCTGAGCTGCCATGGCCACGATAGTCAGGCTTGAAAACCACAAAGCCTCGGCTGGCAAAGCCGCCCACATATGCCTCATATCGCTCAGTTGTCCGGTATTGTTCAGGTGGAATGTACCCATGATTAAAGATGATAGCGGGCCAGCCACCTTCGGGCGGAGTTCCTTTGGGGACTGTGAGTAAGCCGTTAATCTTGAGACCATCTGATTGGTATGAAGCAAGATACTGCCGGTACGTCGCAGTTTCAGGGAGTTCACTCTCAATCTTAATGTCACTCCCGTCATACGTTTTGACTTTTAGTGCGGCTAAGCTGAGAGGATTGGGAAGCGGGGTGGCAACAGGAATCTGTTCATCGGTTTGGCCTTGAACATTTCCAGTCTCAGCAAGTTGACGTGAACAACCACCAAGAAGAAGAGCGGTACTGCTAAAAGCAATGAAAAGCAGTATCTTTTTGAACATAGATACAACTATAAGTTAGCTTTCCACTTTATCAGCATATTCTAAGAATTTGCTTAAAAAAGTTGACCTTTCCAATTACTACTGACCCGTGCTTCACCATTTGCAAGTAAAACAACATACTCCCCGCCGATCTGTCCGACGATCTGGGCAAACTTTACAGGCTGGCAAAGCGCTAGTACTGAGGTGATCTGGTCAGCTTTCCAAGCAGTCGTGGCGACGGCTACGCAGCCTACCAAGTGTTGGGTTGGCTGATTCTGGGAGACATCTACAAAGTGATGCCACTTTCCCCACTTTCGCCGGAAGACATCGGATGCGGCAAAACCTTGGTTACTTAGCTGGTACGTTCCAAGAGCTTGGTCTTGCTGTCCCGGATACTCGATCGCTATCTTCCAACTTTGCCCGCTGGCTTTGGTCGTGGCAAACATGTCTCCGCCCCCTTCTACTAAGTGGTAAGGATAACCACTGACCAACAAGAAGTTACTCAGTTGATCAATCCAGTAACCCTTCCCCATACCACCAAAGTCGAAGAGCAGAGGTCCGTCAATCGTGACCTGCTTCTTTTTTTGATCCAGACTCCACGTAGGGATGTGCCAGTCATGGAGCTGTTGCTCATCAGGCTTCAAGCGATAGTCCTTGTTGTAACCAGCAGCTTCAAGCAAGCCACCCACTGCGGGGTCATACGCTCCGTCAGTCAATGTTCGCAGACGATCGGCGATACTCAATAAGTCACACATCTCGGTCGAGATCGAATGAGTTCCGGCAGCCTTTTTAAGGAAAGCCCTGGTCTCGCTGCCATCTTTAAATCTGGAAAAACGGCGTTCAAACTCTGCTGTCCTGTCCACCACACTCTTCCAGAGCGACTGAGGGACCTCTTGAACAGAATCTGCCTGATCAATCGTAATTGACCAGGCAGTACCTAATGCGGTGAACTGAAATGATGACACAGATTTATTTTACGTTGTACTGCGACTGCGAAAACAGTTTACAGTTGGGCCTTTAACTCAGTCAGTGCTTTATTGAACGCTCCGGTCGTCAACGATGAACCACCTACGCGGTCAACTGATTCTAACTCACTTAATTTTTTACCTTTAAGAACAGTAGGGAGCTCTGCGGCAAAGCTCTTCTGACGCATCACAGAAGTCGGTGCTTTGGCTTGCTGATTCGTATAGGCATCAGTAATGACACCGTTTGCATCTACGTAAAGAGTAAAGCCAACTTTTTCTTCACCAGCTGGAGTAACGTAACTGGTTTCAACACTGACCGTTTCTTCACCCGCTTCCGGTGAACGCTGATCGGTTGATGACGAGCCTGTTTCTGGATTGGTTGACTCTGAGGGTTGCGAACTGGCAGCCGGAGGAGTGGATGCAGGTGCTTCCGTGGATGTGGGTTGGCAGGCTGCTAAGGAGACAGCGCAGACTACTGTGAAGAGGAACAGGAAAGCCGTTGGACGGGACATAAGAAGGCCTTTCTATTTTGTTAACAGTGGGGCACAATGCTACCATGAAAGCTTGGAAATCGCCAATCCGCATTTTGCTTTTGTACTTAACATTTCTTGCAATCTGGGCCAGCTACAATTGGGGAGGGGTGGGGGTTTCTTTCTGGCTCAATCAGATCTTCCACTTTGCTTTGTTGATTCTTCCCGGCTGGATCACCTACCTGATTCTGGTTCGTTTGAAACTCGCGCAACCTACCCGTTGGGAACATCGCACGATCAGTGCCCTGATTCTGTTTTTGCTATTTGATCCACTGTTCCCATGGTGGGTTTTTCTGGGAGTAGGCCTTTTAACAGAACTCATTCAACGATTGATCCGTGTTCCTACCGGCCCGCTGACCAACCCAGCAGCGACCGGTGTACTACTGATCAGCTTAACTGGCCAGTTTGCAACCTGGTGGGGCGTCAACTTTGGCCCCAGGTTCAATATCGGTGTGGGAGAGATGACGCTGATCATGTTGTTAACTACCGGTGTGGCGGGCTATGTCGCCTCAAAGTATCGCAAACTTCCCATTGTTGCTGTTGCAGCTGCCGCCTTCTCGCTTCTCTACATCTTGTTGCTCAAGTCTAGCCCGTTGCCGATTCTGGTCGATGGCACGCTGCTGTTCTTTTTCTTTGTGATGGTAGTTGAGCCAAAAACGTCACCCGCGATTCCGCAACAGCAGTGGTGGTATGGTGCTCTAGTCGGTGTGCTGGCCGTTCTGCTGATCTCCGGAACGATTCCGATCTACTGGGTGGAGCCGTACAGTGCAGCCTTAGTCGTAAGTAATTTGGTATTTAACCTTTATCGAAATCGTAAACTGCTGTTGATGCGCCTCCGCAAAAAACCAACCGTCACGACCCAGTCTTCTATCCCACAACCTTCAACACCTGCTCCTGTTACCTCGGCTTCAGCTGTTTCTTAGGTAGCTCTGTTACTGTATAGAAGTTGTTTACCCAACAACACAGCCCTCCTAACAACTTTTCAGTAACAGCTTCCGAGTCCTCCTGGAAGCTGTTGCTGTTTAGGATGATATTTGGATGTAGAGATAC
>JACFOI010000035.1 GCA_019454415.1 Patescibacteria group bacterium
TCTTGAGCCAGAAGCGGGACTCGAACCCGCGACTTGCGGTTTACGATACCGCTACTCTACCAACTGAGTTATTCTGGCAATAGTAGCTGAATTATACCAAGTCTTTTTCTGATATAGAGTGGTATCATAATTAGAAAGTGTTAGAAAGGGTCATGCATAAGTTTTTGGAAGAATGGGATAATGTTCTCAATCCTAATTATCAACAAAGACGACGAGCAGATCAAAGATACACTAGAGTCCCTTGTTCAGACGAACGTTTTTCGGCAAGCCGAGGTCATCGTCATTGATTCCTCAAATCATAAGCTTGACTGGATTAAGAAACAGTTTCCTCAAGTCAAATGGTTCGCTTTCAAGCATAGTGGCCACAAGAAGATTACTATTCCAGAGCAGCGTAACCTCAGCCTTCGCAAGGCCTCAGGCGATATTCTGGTCTTTCTGGATGCCAGCTGTGTACCAACCGCCAAAAACTGGCTGACCAACCTTACTAGACCGATTACTAAAGAAGGTGAAAAGATCGTCCGTGGGACTCTTTCCAATACTGACAACTATGTCTCTGTCACGCAGCAGAGTGGAGAGAAGATCTATGTAACCGAGTCACCTACCATTAATATGGCCGTGGCGAGAGACGTATTCGACCAGATTGGCGGATTTGATGAGTCGTTTTCCTACGGCTCAGACATGGACTTTAGCTGGAGAGCTACTCACCACGGTTACAAAATCCGATATGTCCAAGATGCTCCCGTTTCTCATAATTTTGGCGACACTGGACAGAATATGAAACGCTATATGCGATATGGCCAAGCCCGCGCAAAGCTTTACTTCAATCATGCAGCGTGTAGTCCACCGGGACTGTCCGCTCTTCCTCATTCTGGAGTTCCAGCTCTGTCTTTAGCAGCACAAGTTGACTGGAAGGAGTAGTCTCGCTGGTTGCAAACACTTCCAACGGATAGATCATTGTCTTGCCCTCATGATTGCGGATGGTAAACGAGAATTGATAGGGAGTATTAGGTGTTATGCGTTTAGGGAGTTCCAAGTGGTCTTCAAAATAAAGCTCGCTAAACGTCTCCGGCTTAGGAGTAAAGTACGGCAAAAGGAGTCCTCGACCTGGCAGAAAGAAAGCAATCCCTGCGACACTCAACAGAAAGAGTGCTCCATAAAAAACAACCCAAGCCAAAAATCGTTCGGACATTCTTTTCTTCTAATGCTACTTACTCAACCAAGTATGAACGAAGTAGATGCTGCTGATGACGGCTGCCACACAGACAGACTGCCAAAAAATTTGATAGCCAAACCAGACTGCCTCGCTCTTGAAAAGACCATAACAGCGCATCTTTTCCGGTGGATTCCGCCGGAGAGGAGAGAACTGCTGATTAAACCAGTAGATCATCTCGCCGACACTGCGTACTACCCAGAATACTGAAATAATCACTGCGAAAAGGTACCAATCACGTAATAGCAGCGTAATAAACGCCGCCAAAAACCAAAACGGACCAAAGACGACTGCATCGCCCCAGACAAAGATTCCCAGCCAACCCAGAAAAATAGTGTCTGTGAAGGCGCGCCCTTTTCGTGAGGACTCATATAGCCCTTTCGCCGACACGATCAGCGAGAAAAGACTAAATATCATCAAAAAAAGCTGTTGCCAAGGCAGCATGATTATCCTTCGGAAGACACAACTGTTTCCGGAACCGTGTTGTAGTCAGTGTACCGCCACCACGTAGGAGTGAACTTTAAGAACAGGGTCTCCGGATCATCTTTGAACTTTGCTGCACGAGGGTGTTTGGCGTAGTGGATAGTTTGAATCCGGCTGAGTTCCGCCGGATCTGTAACACTTTTGATCTCGCCATCCAGCTGCAGTGTTAACCACTCTTCCTCACTGAAACCCAGAGCAACTGAAGCTTTTGTAGCGCTTCCATCGAGCAAAGCCTCACACTTTTTGCTGGTACGGGACGTCGAGAAGTAGAGCTCCAATGGTTCAGCGCTATAGGAAAAATGAACTGCCGCTGCGTGGGGCGAGCCATCTTTAAGAAGAGTAGTCAACGAGCAGACAGGATGCTTGTCGAGCAGCCGAAGTGCATCTTGATTCATGGGGGCTCCTTTACCCTTACATCATTTTTCTTTTTTTCTTATAACGACCCGGCCAACAGCTCCTCCCCATTCAGAACTCTCATCACTACTTGGTAGCAAAGCTTCCAGCCTCGATGTTTGTGATGTCATTGGATGACACACAGCTATTGATCATGAAGCTCTTTTGTCCTTGAGCGTCAACAAAGGTAAGCTGTTGGTTGTTCTCCATGAAGTACCGATAGGAAACAGTGACCGGCTGGACATCACTACTGCACTGCGGGCCGTTGGGGATCTGCAGTTGGGTGGTCACACTGGCTCCAGGACTCAATTGGTAACGCTCGGTCGCCGTCGGCTTCGCGAAGTTTACCTTGATGTTGTTGATGTTTGAATCGTAGTTGAGCTGGACTGAGTTTTCACCCACCAAGGTACAGTCCTCGGTAGAGGTATTCGTAATCGTAAATGTTCCGTAGACAGTTCCAGCAGCACCCTCAAACTCCGCTTTAGCGGCTAAGTCAGTCGACTGACAGATCTCTGCATCCGGAGGAGTGTCAACAATGCGGAAGTACGGACTCGTCAGCGTCCCTATCTGCAACTTATATTCCCCTTCCTTTAAGGTAGGCAGAACAGTGTAACTATACGTCCCGGTATTTGGGACATCATAGACTCGATCACCTGCGCTGACGGAAACACCTTGAGACTCAAGAGATTTATCGATCACAAAGATCGCAATCGTTTTTTCGTCGCCGCCACCGGACCAGCGTAAGGTATACGTTTGACCTTTGACCAAGCTACTGTTAGCAGTAGGAAAGATCACCTCTCCCGTGGAAGCTGGAACTCCCGTAAAGGGCAGGGAAGAGAGAAGCCGCGAAACAAAACCGCGACCAAAAATAACCAGGATGACCAAGGCGCCTACTGCGATCAAAGCAAGAGTACGATTTCGGGTCATAGGCCTCCGTTCTTACCACTGAATAGTTTCAATTACTTGTTTCCACTCAGCCTGGACATCGGCTGGTGTAATAGTATTTCCATCCTTCGAGAACTTCATCACCATGTATGCAGTCCCATCGGAAATCAGAGATGCTGCCGTTTGAAGAGGAGGGGTACTCGGGTCTTGCTCTGCCGTCAACGAAGCCGGAGAGGGATTCTCAGGGGCTAAAGCTCGATTAGACTGGCTGCCCAGGTAAAAACCCCCAGCTCCAAAAACCACTCCACTGATGATGAGCGTCAGCACAATAGGGAGAAGAGCATTTGATTTTGAGGGAGAAGTCACTACAGGCTGACCAACCGCTGGGGTATTTTCTAGAGAAGGAATAACTGTCTCGTTTTCCATGACTTGATCTTACCCATTTTCAGGCATGTCAACAAGATCGTAAGTTTGTGCCTGGAAATACTCACTTGGGGCATGGATTCACTGGCTACTTGGTCTCAGTTTCTTTCTATGACAAGTTCAGATGGCGAAAGCGAAGGATCAGATTGAAGGAGGTGGATGATCTGCTCGGCTACCAGCTTGGGGTCCATATAGCCGCTGATATCCCGATCTGGCTGATCTTTCCAAAAGTTCTCGGACTTCATTCCCCCCGGATAGACTGCCGAGACTCTGATCCGATGAGCAATCGCCGCCAATCTAAGACTCTCGGTAAAGCCTCTCAGCCCCCACTTACTAGCACAGTAAATCGTTTCCAACTCCCGGCCTTTCAATCCGGAAGTAGAGATCACGT
>JACFOI010000036.1 GCA_019454415.1 Patescibacteria group bacterium
AAAGAGAAGTACGTCGACACTGGTAAAGTAAGATTGGTGCTTCGTGATCAACCGCTTCCGTTCCACCCGAACGCCAAGATCGGGGCGCTCGCAGCTCGCTGTGCGGCTGACCAGAACACAGGCAAGTTTGAAGCTATGCACGATGCCCTGTTCACCAACCAAGATGCTTGGGCAAACCTGGCAAATGACGCTGCTATCACCAAGTTCGGCGAGCTGGCAACAGGTATTGGCCTGAACGGCAACAACCTCGTCCAGTGTGTCAAGGATGCCAAGTTTGAGAAACAGGTCACTGATGACTCTGCCCTGGGAACCCGGGTCGGTGCCAGCGGAACCCCAACCTTCTTCATCAATGGCAAGATGGTTGTCGGCGCCCAGGACTACACAGTCTTTGAAGCTGAGATTGAGAACGCGCTCAACAGCTAAGACCGCGTTGATCGATAGACAGAGAAACACCCTCCTGATGGAGGGTGTTTTGGTCCATTTGCCTCTTTTCAATCTGGAGGGTGGGGTGTACATTCCCGCGAACCTGAGAAAATCGGAGTGTTTTTTTAGTAGGCACTGTGTATAATACTGAGATCTGTACGGTTAGTAACTGCGTTGCTCGGAATTGCCGACAAATCAGTGAGGACAATGCCAAAAAAAACTCCCCGCACAACCAAAGCGAAAGCTACCCTCAAATCGACCAAAAAATCTTCAAAAGTGGTCAAAAAAGCTATCGTTAAAAAGACGGTTAAATCAGCAAAAAAAGTTAAAAAAGTAGTCAGAAAGTCAAGCTCGAACATCATGCCCAAGAAAACCGCCATCAAAAAAGTAGTAGCCAAAGCAAAAGCCAAACCCACTGCCAAAGCTGCCACAAAAACAAAGAAAGTCACCAAAACCGCATCCAAGCCAACCAAGAAAGTAGCTCCAGCCAAGAAAGCCGCCAACTCCAAAGCAGCTCCCTCAGCCAAAGCTAAACCCAAGAAAGCTCCCCCAGTAGCAGAGAAACCAGCAGTCAGGAAGGCACGTCAGACAGAGCCTCAAGTTGTGCCTGCCGTTACCTCGTCTCAGGCACAGACCCCGGATTCCGAGTCCACAGAGACAGTTCAACTCGCCGCCAATCCGCAAGTCAGCACCATGCCGGCCTCGATGCAGGAAGACTTTGACACCCTGTTGCAGCGGGCTATTAGCCGTGGCTATGTGACCCAAGAAGAAGTGCTCGACACTATCATCGAGCCTGAACTCTATATCAGCCAGCTCGACGAGTTCTACGACCAGATCCTCAAGAATAACATCGACATCTTTGAGTCCGTTTCAGAAGACAATAAAGACGAGCAGCCATCGGACGTCCAGCGTGAGCTCGACCTGCTGACCAGCAGCATCGAGTCCAAAGCTGGCACCGATCCTGTCCGGATGTACCTCAAGGAGATCGGCCGGATTCCACTCCTGAGCCGTGAACAGGAGATCGACCTGGCACAGCGTACCGAAGCAGGCGACAAGAAAGCCAAAGAAAAGCTGACCGCCTCCAACTTGCGGCTGGTCGTTTCGATTGCCAAGAAGTACATCGGTCGTGGCATGACCTTCCTTGACTTGATCCAGGAAGGCAACAAAGGTTTGATCCGTGCCGTTGAGAAGTACGACTGGACTAAGGGCTTCAAGTTTTCCACCTATGCGACCTGGTGGATTCGCCAGGCTATTACCCGCGCGATTGCTGACCAGGCTCGGACTATCCGTATTCCGGTTCACATGGTCGAGACCATCAACAAATTGATGCGGACGTCCCGCAAGTTGATGCAGGACTTGGGCCGTGAGCCCACCCCCGAGGAAATCGGTAAGGCAATGGAGATGGAGCCCGACCGGGTCCGGGAAATCCTGAAGATCTCTCAGAAAACCACCTCCCTTGAGACGCCGATCGGTGACGAAGACGATAGTTATCTGGGTGACTTTATTGCCGATGAGACCCAAATCTCGCCATATGAGGCTACCAGCCAGCGGATGCTCAAGGAAAACGTGGACGAAGTCCTGAATGCCTTGAGTGACCGTGAAGCCAAAGTGCTGAAGATGCGCTTTGGTCTGAATGGTTCTCGGCCGATGACCCTGGAAGAAGTCGGACAGAAGTTTGGAGTGACCCGTGAGCGCATCCGCCAGATCGAAGCCAAGGCCCTCCGGAAGCTACGTCATCCGAGTAAGCGCAAACGCCTGCAGGACTTCCTTGATTAATCAGGGCCGCCCGCGCCGGCGCAGTAGCGTACAATAGAGCTATGAAAAAAGATAAAGCCATCAAAAGGCTCGTCCGTCCCCGAGAAGGACGCTGGTTGGGTGGAGTCGCACTCGGCTTGGCCGACTACCTTGGGATCGACGTGACCGTTGTCCGTTTATTCTGGATCTTCCTGTTTATTCCGGGAGGACTCCCAGGTCTCTTGCCGTATATCGTCATGTGGATCGTGATTCCGGAAGAGTAAAAAGTTGTAGTCCATCATCTCAGTTTTCCAGATCACGCGTCCCTCTCCTTCAAAAAGAAGCTTGTTCCCGATAATCTTGATCCAGATCCTGCGGCCGATGAAAGCCGACGGAACAAGGTACTGGCGACCGTAGAGAGAAATCGTTGATTGACGGGTCACCTTTCGTTGCTCCTGAATCGCCAGCACACTTCGTAAAGTCACTTGATCGATACGTCTACTAGAAGGTGAGTACCGGGAAGCTCTGGTTTGTCTGCCAAAATAGCGACTTTTGAAGTGGTAGTTATAGCGGACGAGCCATCTGGCAAATGCCCTATTCACTTCTTCAAGACTGGTGGCATTCCAAACTTCTCTGACAAAGTCAGTTTGGACAAACTTCCAGAACCGTTCAACTTTCCCTTTAGGTTGGGCGCGACGAGCCCACAACAGCTTGATGCCAAGAGCATGGGCATACCACTGATAATCAGCCACCCCAAAACGAGCGCGAGCTTTATACTGACTGCCTTGATCTTGCAGGATCGCTTTCGGACAGCCCCAGTGAGAGAGTGCTTCGTACCAGACCACGAAGACATTAATTTTATTTTGCGAACCAAACCACTTCCCGGCCAAACAAAAACGGCTGTGATCATCAATCGTCGCGATCAGGTACAGCGATCCCAAGCGGGGAAAGTCGATACGACCCATGATATCTGTTTGCCAGAGGTCATTGGGATATTGAGCCTCAAAGCGTTGCAGCGCTTTGACCCGCTGGACATTTTGGCGGGCCAAGTTGGCCTGTTTACAGATCCGCCACACCGTCGCCTCGCTGACCCCAAGTTGGAGCTTATCAACAATATTGCGCGCCGACCGCCAGCGGTCAGCCGTCTTCAGGGCGATAATTCGCTCCCTGTCTTTCGCGGTCAGCTTAAAAAAGTTGCTGTGCCGACCGTC
>JACFOI010000012.1 GCA_019454415.1 Patescibacteria group bacterium
ATGAATGTCATCAATGACGTTCGCCATCACTTTCTTTCGGCCTCCTTCTTTATAGAGAGCCATATGGGTTTCTTGAATCTTCCTTCCCCCGGGGGAACTTAAAATTTCTTTTGCATCTCGGCAATGTTCGGTTTCATGAAGGGTAAGAAAAAGTGCTTCAGTTTCCGAGTATCCCCGGTCTAACAACAGTTTGGGATCATAAAATGCTTGGCCCTTTTCCGCGTCAATTGCCCACCCCGGCCCCCGTTGAAAAGTAATTCCGGCAACCTGCGCATAGTCTGAAATCAATCGTTCTTGTTTTTTGAAGAACGAATCAAACGCCTCTTCTCGCATCGAACGGTTTGTGGAATCGACTGAAGTCATCCACTCAATGATAACGAATTGACTCTGGGGACACTAGCTCCAGTACTCCGGGTACTGCTTCATGAACTCTTTACGCGCTTCACCTTTTAAGGTTGGCAAGAAGGGCCTGAAGTTGTCTAGCTTTGTCCAATCCTGTCGGAAAACAAACAAAACCTTATGTAAATAGTGGTGAATGTCTTCGGCATTGATCACATTTTCAATATAGAAGTACTTCTTGTTAACGCGTTGAGGATCATCAGTGGCCACTCCGGAGCTAGCTGCACTGGAGCGGGCCGTAAAGGTTCCTAGCTTGAAAAATGCTTGTAAAAATCCCTTGCTGTACGCACCGGTATCAACGATCATATCCAACGGCAAAGAGAGATTATGTCGATTCCAGGGAGTTGTATAAATAAACTTCGTGAGGCGCTTGTTGGTAATCAGCGCAATGCTTCGTTTCCAAAGAGTTGTTACCCACCAGAAACCAGCTACCCCAAACAGAAGAGCGGCTGCCGCAAAAAAAAGCTCAATCAGACCACCAAAGCCTACCCCCACAAAATTTTCCAATGACCGCGCAATTGCATAGCCGACCAAAAAAATTACACCGGCTGCCAGCGCCACCATCACCTGTCGAAAAATTAAGATGATCTCGCTCTCCCGCGTCACAAATAGAATCCGCTCGTCTGAGGATTGACCCGGAAACTTATAAAGGTAGGGGAACTCGTAGTGTTGGATGATAAAGATATCTGCAGCCATGTCTTAATTGTACAGCTCATACTGCCACTCAAGTAATGAACTTTATTGAGACAGCTCCGGATACTGCTTCAACATCTGCTCGTACTGCTCGAGCGCTTTCTTTTGCTCCGGAGACATGGAAGGCAACTCTGTCGTCCCCACTGTCGGCAAACGATTTTGAGAGACATCAGGCTTTGGTGAGATCAGCTGCATCATCGAGTTACTCGGAGTTTGTGACTCCAGTGGCGGCATCATTCCGGAAAGTCCCGGCATGAAAGCACCCATAATCTTGGTGAAGAAAACCCGGGAGTCCTCAGCGTTTTCCGGAGTGGTAATCAGATAGTTCTCGTTGTAGTTTGTCATGTCACTGGTGACAAAGATCATCAACGTATCGACGTCATTGACTGGTAGAGTCTGAGTTAAACCAGCACTACCTTCTCCTTCATTTTCCCGGGCTTGCAAGACATTTATCTCCAGCGGCAGCTCAAAGTGCCGTGGATAGAAACGAGACTTGTCTACCCAAAAGGTAGCGGTAATCTCACCGATATTTGAAAGCATTTGGTCTGTTTGTGTTTGGAGGTCAGCTGGATCCAGCATATCTGGCCCGCTACTTCCGACCTCTGCCTCAGCTTGACGCAACGTTATTAAGTACTCAGCCAGCGCAGGTTTGGAAAGTGTTGCAGTGAAGACATAGACATCTCCGCCCTCTTTCTTCTCTACCCTGGCTGTGCTTACTTCAGAGTTATCCAGCATGCGGTAAAAGGCTGTTTGAACCTTCTCTTGCTCCTCAGCGCTCCACTGAGGAACGCTCTCTTGAGCGGACCCGGAAGCCGGAAGAGGCTCGAACTTCACCCAAGTGTTGAGGAGATTGGAAAGATCAGCCCCATTCATTTCCGGTAACTCCCTGAGCTGAAGATAGGTCACCCCATCAATCATTCGCAGATTGGCTGATGCTTGCAGCGACTTACCCTGGTAGTTGAGCGAGCCTTTGACAGCCAAATCCTGCAAATAACTTGTTGGATTCCAGACTTGGCCCACCACTGTGGGACCAGCAAGTTCGAGAGTGGCTTCACCGACCGACTGCTGCGCACTCAGCGCCGTCAGTTCGAGAGTGGTTCTCCCCTGAAAACTCTTGAGGCTTTGGGTTGCCTCACCCATTTGTTTAAGCACCAGTTTCCCTGGTTTCTCTCCGGGAATGAGTTGGAGGTATAACCGTTCAAGCCGACCAGTGATAGTCTGTTGGAGCTGTTGAAGAATGTTTTCCGCCGCAAAGGCAGGCTGTGCTGCGCTGGCAAAGAGCACCAAGGCGCCGATACTCCCAATTACTGCATTTCGTGTCTTCCGAGATGTTAGCTGTTGCATCTTTCTCCAGTCTTGCATGAGCGACTACTGTTGCGTTTCGATCTTACCAGCAAAGAGAGTATCTCCGCTGAACTGGCCGGTAATAGTGACTGTTTGACCGACATAGCTAGCGAGGTCAACGCTATAACTGTCAACTTCCTGTTGGGATTCCCCTGTACGTTGCAGATAGTACTTCTCACCGAGCTGGATCAGCTGACCACTCATTGTGGTATCACCCTGTTTCTGCGTTGTCATGGCCGGATTCTGTTCTTCGGTAGAAGTGGTCGGAGACTGTGAGATGCATCCGGAAAGAAGGATCCCGGCTGTAGTCACGACTGCTAGTCCCAAAAAAAGTTGCTGCTTGTTCATCTGCCCTCCTGAATACTGGACTCAGAATATCATGCTTTAGGTTTTGCCAGCAATTTCGTGGTTGATATATCCGGATTATGTTGATGAACAATCCTGAGCTGCCCACCAAACTCTTCCACAATTGCTTTTTTCTTATCGAGGTGAGAAGTATGCGAAGAAACTGCCAAAAAGGCCGGACGAACTTCATCAATAATCTGTCGATGCTGGGCTGGCTGTGAAAAGTTCTCGGGGAGAACAAACACTACATCGAGAAAACCCAACTCTTCCAGCTGTTTTTTTCGAACTTGTTGAGAGTTGACCGGTCTTCCCTCTCCCTTAATTTGCCTGACTCGAGCGTCAGACTCGATTGCCACTACGATGACGTCACCGATAGCTTTTGCCTTCTCCAAAAAGGTAATGTGTTCCTGGTGAAGAAGGTCAAAAACCCCTGATACAAACACGACCTGTCGCCCCAAGCGATGGTAGTCTTCAATCAGCCTCGCGACCTCTATCGGTAGAATTGGTTGCACTGGTGGCAATTGAAGGGCTGCCGACATACGGCTGAAGTATCTCTAGAGCCTGGCGTTTTGACAAGCATCGTTCCAGCGACTGCAGCCACCCCTCAGCGATTACTTTTCCAGTATCCCGGGGATGGAAAAACGCATAACCTCTGCCGACTTTTTCGGTGGTTTGATGACGCCGCATATACCAGGATTGAAATGTCCAAGATAACCAATCAAGAAAAGTAAGGAGCGGGTTTCCAGAAAATGTCGGTCGCGTCAGCGGATGTTTCTCCGCTTTGGGGACTCCATAGAAAAACTGATTTATCCACGTATTATCAGAGTAAAATACTGCATCCACATCGTTTTTTGCCCAAAGTGGTCTTGCTTGCAAAACTTCGTAGGCATGATAGCTGTCGCGTTTGCTTACATCTACAGCGAGGTGGGTAGTATCCAGCCACAAGTTAAAGCACCAGCTGCCCGGCTCTTCCCTATTCCATGATCTTCTCTTGCCATGCAGCTGCGCAAAAAAACTGACCAGAATACGGCTTAGCCATAGTCGGCCCGGCTGGGTAATGATCATAAAGTCGATATCACTGTGAGGGTCCGCGCTGTTCATCGCCTGTGAGCCAGTCAGGTAAACGGCCTGGATCCAGGGAATGCGCCGGGCAAACGATAAAAACTGTTGAATCTCTTGATACTTCACCACAGCTGCAGCTTCTTTCCGTAGCCGTTGTTCAACAGTCCGGGATCGACCATGGAGGCAGAAGTATGTCTTTCCTTCTGTAGTTACTCGTTCCACCAGACCGCGTTTATCAAGTTCGGTAAGCGTTTGATCGACCGTCTTCTTAGTAAAGGATTTTCGCTCTAACTCGAGGGATAAACAGCGCCGATAGACTTCATCGGCAAGTAATGGAAACTCAAACTGATCGGTGTACGCCAAAGTTACCAGCACGGCCCGCGCCAATGCCATTAACTTCCAGGAAGTGGGGTTCATGGTTATCTGACAAGATTATACTGACGTAGGATCTGGAGCAAGCCTTGTGAGACTGTCTGAATAGCCTTGTCCAGCTGAACTGAACCACTTAGACTGGAAGTAAGAGCATCCTGATAGTACTTAATGATTTGGTCATTCAGGCCGTTGTCATGAGTAAAGCTGTTCATATACCAGTCTTGGGCATACGGGGCATCTGCTAAATAGGCAGCTGCATACGGACTGTCTGCCAGTAAGTTCGCCATGTCTACACGCGGATAGATCTCGCCAAAGCTACGCTCTTTGCTTGCGTCTGAGTGGAGCAACTGTAGAGCTTCTTGAGAGCTGAGGTACTTCAGGAGAGCCCAGGCTGCTTCTTTATTTCTGCTTTGAGCACTAACACCCTCCACCCAGTAGGACGCCCAAGTAATTTTGTTGTCACCCAGCTGTGGGACAGGAGCTACGCCGATGGTGATGTTGGGGTTTTGATTTTTGATCTCATGAATTCTCCAGGAAGGAGCTAGGATCATCGCTACGTCTCCACGGGCAAAAGCAACGGTGGAGTTGGGCAATGTCTCATCCCACACCCGACTCTTGGTATAGAAGTCCGTGTAGAACTGAATGGCTTCCATCGCCTGTTGAGAGGTGGGGTTTGTTGGGTCTGCGCCATTTTGCAGCATCAGCAAACCTAGAATGTCAGAAAAGTTATCAACATTAGCTGCGTTTCCGATCGCTAACCCGGCTCGCTGGATGCGATCGTTATTCCGGATCGTTAAACGCACTGCCAGGTCGCGCAGCTCCGCCCAAGTCTTGGGTGGCTGAACGTTGGCAGTATCAAATACTTCTTGGTTATAGAGCAGTGCTAAACCTTCATACATGAGCGGGACACCGACATAACGACCATTCACATCCAGCTGTTTGCTGACAATCGGAAAGAAGATCGTTTGAAACTCGGCCGGCGTATAAACCGTATTTGGCATAGGGTCGAGCTCAGCACGCAGCATCGGTACCCAAGAAGCATGGTAGCGGAAGACGTCCGGCCCTCGTCCGCTGGCGATAGCCGTTTGAAGACGCTCACGATAGTCTCGGTAGGTTTGTTGTTGATAGTTCACTCGGACGCCGGGGTTCTGGCTTTCAAACTCTGCTAGAGCTGCTTCAAGCACCGGGGTCGGCTCCCACAATCCCCAGTAAGTAATCACTGTTTCTGGCTGAGTTTGAGTTTGGTTTTGCGTACCGGAAGGAGTCGCGGTAGGCGTCCGTGCTCCAAAGAAACGATTGAACAAAAAGGCCACGACGCCAACGACGACCAAAAGTCCAACTATTAAAGGCAAGAAACGAAGCGGTGATTTTTTATACTCCGCTGCTTTAGGCGCAGGTGGGGTCTGACCAGCTGGTGGCTGACTGGCAGACTGCGGAGCAGTTGCCGGTTTGAGAGGCGCAGTGCCTTTGGCGGGTGGAACCGGACGAGGGCCCGGTGGTTGACCGGGTAACGCCCCCGGTACCGGCGGCATTCCCGCCGGAACACCAGGTTGAGGAACACCAGTCGGACGTGGAGCTTGACGGATAGTAGAGGCGGGTGGGCGGACATCAGCCGGAACCGGGAGAGGTTTCGCCCCCCCTGGAGAAGCGGCTGTGGCTGCCACTGGTGGTCGTGGAGCCTGAGCTGGCTGTCCTGGATTAGATGGTCTTGGTGGAGTCCCGGCAGGTTTGGGCGCAGGCGGAGCGGGCGGTTTGGGCGGAGTCTGGGCAACAGGTGGCTTTGGCGCCTGTTGTGCTGGTTGGGTACCAGGAGTTGTTACGGAAAAGTTTGGCTTTGGTAAAGGTGGAGCTGCCGGTCGAGAAGGAGGTGGCGTTGTGGGTCGTGGTGGAGTCGGAGGAGTAACTGGAGCTCCAGGCGGTTTGGGTTGAACAGGAGGAACTACAGGAACAGCTTTTTGAGCTGGAGCTGGCATGGGAGGCTTACTTGCAGTAGATTGAGGAGCTACTGGTTTGGCAGCTGGGACAGGCGGCTTTTGATCGGTCATAACCGGCTAATATTGAGCTCTCCGTTGTCTTACTAGGCAAAAGATGTGAAAATTATAACCATTTGCAAGATGGTTGCCAACCTCATTTATGTCCGTAGGCATCGCCGCAAACTCACGATTTTCTTCCGTTGAACGAATATGCTTGATCAGTTCGTTCTTACTTCTGTTGTGTGCGATAAGTATGACCATCTATATGATGGCCCAGTACCGTGATCGCTTTTACCCGGGTATTTACATAGACGGTGTTGCTGCTGGCGGCAAAACAAAGACCCAAATCAAGGATGAACTGCTGAGTAAGGAGAACGATGCACCATCTTTCTCACTGACACTCAGTGTAGATAACATCCAAGTTGCCTCCTCGGCAGCCCAGCTTGGCGGTCATTACGATTACGATACTACCATTGAACAAGCCTACAACGCCGGACGGAACGAACCGTTATTGGCACAAGTCTGGAGAGTTGTCAGTCCATGGGCACAGGATATTGCGCTGACCACCCCGTACCAACTTGATGATGAGATGCTTAAACAGCAAATCGATGTATTGGCTGCCCAGGTAGATGTTCCCGCAGAACAGCCGTCTGCTGTTTTGAAAATTTCTGGTGTTCCTGGGTCGTTGAAGATTATGCCGGGAACATCCGGACGTGAACTTAATAAGGCTGAGACACTCCAAAAAATTCACGAGCGCGTACAGCAAGCTGATGTTCACGTACCAGCAGTAGTTGCCTCCATTTCAGCTGGCCTTAATCCCGACCAGCTCGAACCAGCCCTAGAACGAGCCAAAAAATACGTCGGCAAAAAAGTAACGCTTCGCGCAGACAATGTCTTCCGGGAGATGAATGATCAGCTGCTGGTGAACATTCTAGCTTTCCCTAATGGAATATCTGATGAACATCTCCAGCCGGTCGTGGAAGAACTCGCCAAAGAGGTCAATCGTCCGCCACAGGACGCCGAGTTTGAGTATGATCCGCAGACACTCGTCGTCAGCAAGTTTTCACCGCCGCGGAAGGGATTGGGGCTCAATGGTGACGAGTTCAAAAAACAGTTGGCGGAGATCATGAACCAGTTTGAAACGACTGATCAAAAAGAAAAGGACGTCGAGCTGCCCGTTCAAGAAACCGAACCCTATAAGACACTCGCTTCTACGAATGATTTGGGGATCAAGGAGCGAATTGGTTTTGGTGAAAGTCAGTACGCCCACTCCATCCCCAACCGTATCTCGAACGTGGCGCTTACTGCCAGCCGGATTAACAACTTCCTGGTAAAACCCGGCGACGAGTTTTCGTTTAACCAGGCACTCGGTGAAGTCTCAGCTGCGACTGGCTTCAAACCTGCCTACGTTATTTCCGGCGGACGGACAGTGCTGGGCGACGGTGGGGGCGTTTGTCAGGTAAGTACTACCCTTTTCCGAGCGCTGTTGAATGCAGGCTTACCCATTACCAAACGCAAGGCACACAGCTATCGTGTCAGTTACTACGAGCTCAATGCCAAGCCCGGGATCGATGCCACCGTCTATGCGGGTGACGTGGATCTCCGTTTCAAAAATGACACCGGTCACTACATCCTCATTCACACTCAAACCGATAGCAAAAAGCTATATATGACAGTTGAGCTCTACGGCACTTCTGACGGCCGGACTGCGGAGATTGTGGACCACAAAGTCTGGGATCTGCGCCCTGCCCCACCACCACTCTACGTTGACGATCCAAGTATTCCTAAAGGTCAAGTCAAGCAGATCGACTTTGCTGCTTCTGGCATTCGCGCCAGCTTCCGTAATGTCGTCAAAGATAAAGACGGAAATGTCATCCGTGATGATCTCTACCAGTCTAACTACGTTCCTTGGCAAGCAGTCTATCTTCGTGGAGTTTAAGGGTATAAACGTCGCCAACCTCTATGAAAAAAGTTGCTGCCCAGGCTAAGAAAGTTGTCAAAAAAATCCCCCGTTGGAGCGCTAAGTGGCTGCCAGCGTTGATCGTTACCTACATCATCATTGGCATTCTGTCGTACCTCACGAATCCTTTTGCCAGATACACCCTCGTTCGTGTCCCGTTTCAAACAGAACTGGCAGACAATGGCCAGCTCTCCATTATCGAAGAAAGTGGCCTCAGACTGCGGACAAGTCGGTACTACGGGGTGTTTGCCAAACTAAAGTCTGGCTATCACATTCTGGGAAATGTCTACAGCGGCACCAAGCGGGCAAAATCGGAAACGCTTAATGACATCATTACTGACATCCATGCGCTGCGCTTTGACCCCAATGAGCCGTATTTGATTTCCGGGGATCACTTCAGCATGCTCTATATCCGGTCCTTGGGCATTTTCTACTCTACCCTGCTCGATCCCCGCACCGCACTCAACGCTGACGACTGGCTCAACCGCCAAAAAATCTATCTGCAGACCACTAAGTACGCGCTGGAAGTGTTCAAAGCGGCGCCTGCGCTTAGTACTACCATTGTGCCTGTCGGTGAAAGCTCAGTCACGCTGATGAACATCTACGCTCCTCCGTCAGACAGCTTGTACAGTCTGCTGTATGCACTTGATGTGATGCTCAGCCCCGAGACGCTTGAACAAACATACCCGTTCAGTGTGGAACAGACTCCCCCACTCCAAACTCATGACGCAGCTCAGCAGCTACTTGAAGAGTACCGCCCCACTCTTCTGCGGCACTACTTGCTCTATCAAAACACGATTGATCTGCAAACAGGTCTTATCCAAAAAAATATTTTATTGTCCGGGACAAAAGATATTGCCAAGCGGCAGAGTGCTTTTTATGACAACGTCATTTTCTGGAAAACTGAGCAGCTGGCACAAAAACTGGGAATCGTTCCGGAAAATCCTCAGAAGCTGAGTGCGTTGAAACAAAAAATTATTGACGCATTTTGGAGACCAGAGATGGGATGCTTTCTGGAAGACCAGTCGCCTGAAGCACTCCGACAAAACTACTATTCTTCTGACTGGCTAATTGTTTTGAGCACTGGCTTTCTTGAGCCCCGCAACACAGGTGACCGTCAATACTACGAGAGCTGTGTGAAGTACATCCAAGACCATAAGCTCGATCGTCCCTTTGGAATCAAATACCAGCAGCAGCTGCGGCCATGGCGCCTCTACCCTCTAGTCCGGATCGGAGCCCCGCAATATGGTTCGACTGCCATTTGGAGTAACTGGGGTATGGAGTATGCCAAGTTACTGGCACTCCTATTCCAGGCCAGTGGCAACCAAACCTACCTTGATGAGGCAAACTATCAGATTGATCAATACACCGATAACATCATCAAGTATGAGTGTTATCCGGAAGTCTATGACGAAAACGGACAGATGTTTAAGAACCTGTTCTACAAAAGCGTCTGTCAAACAGGCTGGGTGGTTACGTATGAGCAAGCCAAAGCGCTGGTGAACTCTCTCCAGAGGTAAGCTATAATTCAGCGCATGGATAAAGCCTATCTTCACACGCAATACGAAGAGGAAATCAGCAAGCTCTGGGAGAAGTTTGATGCCTTCAACCCAGATCGGGTTCGTGTCTACAAAACCAATCACTCCCCTGCCCTACCTGTTACCGACAAAACGTTCACCATCGTTATGCCACCGCCCAATGCCAATGACCCACTGCATATCGGTCACGCCATGTTTGTGGCGCTTGAAGATGCCATGATCCGTTTTCACCGTATGTTAGGCGACGACACGTTGTGGGCACCCGGCACCGACCACGCAGGCATTGAAACTCAGTTTGTATTTGAGAAAAAACTGAAGAAAAACAATCAGTCCCGTTTCCAGTTTGACCGAGAAACCCTCTACAAAATGATCTGGGACTACGTTCAGGAAAACTCCGGTATCGCTCAAAATCAGATGAAGAAAATGGGCGCTAGTGCCGACTGGAGCCGTTTCACTTTCATGCTGGATCCCAAAGTAGTGGAGATTGTCCTGGAAACGTTCGTTGAACTCTACCAAAAAGAGTTAATCTACCGCGACTACCGACTGGTCAACTACTGCACCAAATGTGGCACTGCGTTCTCCGAGCTAGAAGTCAAACACATTGAACAGACCGACCCACTGTACTACATCAAGTACGGCCCGTTCACGATTGCTACAGTACGACCGGAAACCAAGTTTCGTGATACGGCCCTGGCCGTCAATCCGGAAGACCCGCGCTACAAAGAGTGGCTGGGAAAAACATTGGAAATTCCAGGTCTACTGGGTCCGATCACCATGACCGTGATTGCGGATGAGGAAGTGGATCCCGAGTTCGGCACGGGTATCATGAAGGTAACGCCTGCTCACGATCCGCACGACTTTGAGCTTGGCAAGCGCTACAACCTGCCGGTTACCCCGATCATCACTTTGGATGGCCGGATGGACTTCAATTGGTTTTTCGAAAAAGCTGAAAAAGAAGAGATCGATCCAAAGTACCTGGAACGAGCCCACAAGTACCATGGCAAAAAAGTAGCCGAGGCCCGCAAGTTGATGGTTGAGGATCTCAAAGAAGATGGCCTGCTGGTCAAGACTGACGAGAAGTACTTGCACACCATCGGGACCTGCTATCGATGTGGTACTACGATCGAGCCGCTTCCCCTCCCCCAGTTCTTCGTGAAAGTACAGCCGCTGACTGAAAAGGTACTCCATGCGCTCAAAGACGGCGACGTCAAAGTGATCGGAGCCGGTCACGACAAGATTCTCAAACACTGGCTGGAAAACCTGAAAGACTGGAACATCAGCCGCCAGATCGTCTGGGGGATTCGGATTCCGGTATGGTATTCGGTGAAAGAGAATCCTGATCTTGAAATTCACTTCACGGATAATGGCCAGCGTGTCTCCGGCAAAATCGGTGAACTTTTGAAAACCTACTCGTTTGAACAGATCTCTCAGACCCTCCAGGAACTACGCCCGCCCATGAATGCCAGGTACACCGTCGCACTGCAGAGCCCCGGCGATGAGTACCTTCAAGAAACCGACACCTTTGACACTTGGTTTAGCTCCGCGCAGTGGCCATACACTTGCCTTCAATCACACAGCGAAAAAGACTTTGAGCGCTTTTACCCAACCCAAGTGATGGAAACTGGCTACGATATTCTGCCGTTCTGGGTGATGAGAATGTTGATGATGGGCCTGTTTAAGACTCAAAAAGTGCCGTTTGAAACTGTTTACTTGCATGGACTCGTTCGTGACCAAAAAGGCCAGAAAATGAGCAAGAGCAAAGGCAATGTGATCAATCCATTGACTGTCATTGAACAGTACGGAGCCGACGCGTTGCGGATGGCACTGGTGATTCGCTCCACGCCGGGCTTAGACAAGTCAGTCGGTGATCCGGACTTTCGGGCGATGCGAAATCTGACCAACAAGATTTGGAATGCGGCTAGGTATATTAAAGAAGGGCTAAGTAGAGTCGAGAGCGATGTTCAAGAGGAAAAGGGGTTGATAAATCAATCTAAAAATAATGAGGAGTTTTTAGACAAACTTCGTACTCTTACCACCCAAGTCACTCAACAGATCACTGACTACAAGCTGGGACTAGCTGCCGAAACACTTCACAACGAGTTCTGGCATTGGTTCTGTGATGAATGCATTGAGCAAACCAAAAAGGGTGAACTTTCGCCTGAAGTACTTTCTCGGGGATTAGTGACATTCTTGAAACTCTTCCATCCTTTCATGCCCTACGTGACTGAGGCCGTTTGGCAACAGCTTCGTCAGGAGCCACTCCCTTGGCTGAGCATTACGGATGATGCAGAGTGTATGATCTTAAGTAGTTGGCCGACTCAATCATCCGTTACACTCTAAAACTTACTCACATGAAACTGCTGCTCCTGCCTTTTTTCGTTAGTACGCTTCTGCTAAAAAACGTTTTTTCATGGACCAGAATTGCATTTGAGGCATTTGCATTTCCGGTGAGTGTGGTTATCTTACTTTTGGTCAATCTTTTCTTTGGCTACTCTCTTTACCAAACATACCGTCAATACAAGCTGACCCAAAATGAGCTGCAAGCTGCACGGCAAAGGTTCGACCAGCAGCGACAGTTTTGGAACGATCTGGCTCATGATGTCCCGGGGCATCAACTCGTCAAAGCAGCACAAAAAACGCTCGCGGAGTAATCTCACACGAGCGTTCCATTTTCTTTGTGATATCTGGCCAGTTACTCAGCAGCTTTTTCAGCAGGAGCTTCTGCTGGAGCCTCACCTTCGCCAGCAGGCGTTTCGGCTGCAGCACCCTCGGCGCCCTCAGCAGTCTCAGCGACTGGCTCCGGTTCAACTTCCTCTTTGATTTCCTGGACCATCACGACCGGTTCTTCGAGCTGCTCCTCTTCAACGGTCAGGCTGACTTTAGAGTGGTCGAACTGAAGATCTTTATAGGCGACCATGTCACCCACCTGGGTAAACTTGGTCACGTCAATTTCAAATTTTTCAGGCAAGTCTTGTGGTAACGCTTCAACCTCAACCACGTCGTGGACTACAACTACTAGAGCATCTTTGATCTCAACTTCACCAACCAGCTCTACAGGCACTTCGGCCGTGATCTTCTCAGTCAAGTCGACCTGGCGAAACACCACGTGTACGGCTTTTCCGGAAATAGGATCCAGCTGAACGTCGTCGACCAGAACTGGACGCTCGGTTTTGTCACCGTTCACAGTCAGGTAGAAAAGACCGGTATCACCGACCTCGTCATACAAATGTTCAAACTTGCGCTGGTCAACAGAAATAGGGAGCGCTTTATCGATGTTGCCGTTGATATTGCCAGGGACTAAGCCTTGGCGGCGAAGTTGGCTGACTTTTTTGCCAGCAACTGTTCTTGGCTGAACGTTAAACATAATCTTTTGTGCCATATAACTCCAGTCTTATTTGGGACTATCACAGGGCGAAATTTAGCTTGAGTAGTATACCATATCGAGGTAGTGGCTGCTAAAGCAGGGGCAGCACGCACTTCCCGCCGACTTGGACGGCAGAGACTCAGCGAAACTTGACGCCGACGAACTGATGCTTTTCCCGTGGTAGCTGGAACACAATCTTGCCGTTGACGATCTCGGCTTTGGGCGCGATTACACTCGGCTGGAGACCATCCTGCGGCACGACCGTGAGAGTGTAGTCATCTGGGAGTGTTCCGGCCTGTTTTTGGTCAAAAAAGGCAAAACCAGTGCCAGCAATATAAGAAAATGGCTGTCGGTACTCCAACGAAATATTCAAACTAGACTTGATTGGAACTTCTACCAAGAAGCCCACAAACTGTCCACCTTTATCCTGTCCTTTTTCCAACGTTTTCAGATCCAGAATCGTATCCCCTACTCTCACCATCACCAACTCCGCATCCGCCGGGAGATAAAACCGCAGATAATCCCGGTAGGGGCCACTCGGCCAACGATTAGTGCTAGCCTGGTTAGTCAGAGTCAGTAGGCGTTTGTGGCGGAGTTGGTTCTTGCCTACCTCGATAGTGTGTTCCACCTTCCGCTCAATCAAGGAGCCGATCTTATTTAAGCCAATATTCGACTCAAGCTGGTATACCGTGCTAATCTGGCAACCCTCAGTTCCTAAAAGACTGGGACACTGGGGAGTGGAGACCTGCCCCGCCCACCCCAAACTATTAAGCACGTCGTTCTCGGTAGACTGAGCGCTGACAAGAAAAGCTTGGCCTGTCTGTAACTCATTTGAGACAACTGACAGCGCTTGTGAGGCTTGGGTGGGTTCCCGCAGCACCCGCTCCATCAGCGTCACAAACACAGTTTCCAGATACCCGGCTTCCTGATGGGACTCTAGACGTTCATAGAAGTTTTTCTCAGTAAGCGTTTCTCTTGTGCCGTCGAGAGCGAGTGGTCCTGTTTTCTCGATGATGTCATGAAGGGTATTGGTCGTTACTCCCACCATCAGGTCTGCTTTCCGGCCCAGCGTATGATCGAGCAGTCCGTTCAAGGTATTGGCGGTTTCCGTAAAGTCAGGCCCCCAGCCGACGTCGACAATCTGGAGGTTGTCTTTATGCAGAAGTTTTTTGTAGTCAGCTGGCGCAGGCAAGGCAGCTGTCTTATTTCCTTCAATCTGAGTCGGCGTGAAAAACTGTTGGTCAATGATTGTTCCTTTTTCGAGAGTGAGTAGATAAACTCCGCCCACTACTCCACCTGACGGGCGGAGCTCCTGACTGTCTTGCAGAACAATAGCGACTCTCCGCCGTTCATTCTGGGCCAAAAAGGCTGGCAACAGCTGGCGAATCTGTTCAAAAGTGGCTACCTGGCGGCGTGTTTGTTGAATTTCACCCAGGATCTTTTCAATAGCTTCCTTCTCGTTATCCGCTAAAAACTCAGTGGAAATAGACTGGAGCTGAGTCTGGATAACCGAGAGAGATGAGTACAACGTTTGCTGCTGCGCTGCCAGTGCTGTGACTGTTTCAAAGACGTCTCCAGGCTGTTTTCCCAGAACTTGGGCCACAGACTGCTCCCCAAGCTGCTTGAGTTCCTGACGAAGTTGATGAATTGTTTGCATTTGCCGGACCGCACTCACCACTGCTGCTGTTTCTGGCAAGCTTTCTACGCCACCGATCATCTGGTAGGCCTGGATCTCAGTGGCCAAGGCATTTACCAGTGCCTGCGTCTTCCAGTCTTGCCAGACCTCTTGGTCTGCCAAGTTCTCTGAACTCGCTTGGCTAAGGATGAGTTGGAACAACGACGCACGCATGATCACGAAACTTCCTATGGCAACTCCGATGACAACCAGCAACGCGGTCAGGATCGAGAGTCCTTTCATGGCGCGTTTTTGACGGACTTGTTTGCGCTGGGCGCGAACAGTCTTTTGTACTTTTTTCTGCAGTCGTTCAACTCGCTGCTCTTGGCGCTGAGAACCAAATAACTGTTGAATCGTTGCCTCGAGGTGGCGTTCGACGGGTTGAAGCTCGTTTTTGGGCACTTCCGGCAACGGTGGCGCTGGAGATTTAACTTTTCGGGCCACCGGAGTCAGAATCTGTTGTTTTTGGTACCGCTGCTTAATCCTAGAGATGTTCTCTTCATATTGGCGCTGGCGGTTGGCAATTCGTGGTGGAGGAACAGGAATAACCTGAATATTAAACTCTTGATGGACAAGATCGAGCGTATCTTCTTCAAGAAGTTGTTGGCGAACAAGCGTAAATGTCGTCTCTGTTGGCTGTTCAACTACTTGAACAGCAACTTGCTCTTCTCTCCGCTCAACGAGCGGACGACCTACGAAGTATTTTTCAAGTTCTCCAGAGGTAAAGTTTTTATTTTTTTCGATAGTATCGGCGCCTTGTCGGTGAGGGCGAACCAAAACCCGAGAGAGCTCGTCTACTACCGTGCTTGCCTCTACCCCACTCTTTAACTCGGAGCTAGCAGTCTGCGCGTCGATAAAAAAATGTAAGGGTGAGACAAACAAATCAGGAAGATCAAACCAGTTAACAGCTACCATTACTCTAGCTGCCGAAAGGTTTTTCCTGAGGTGATCGACTAGGGCTTCGTCACCTTTTTTCTTTTCCTTCCAAGATGAACTTGGATCTTCCCTTCCCAAGGTGGCAGTCAGGATGATAATTGGCTCTTCCCGCCCGAATAAAAACTGGAAAACCAGATCAGCCAAGACTGTTCCCTTGAGAGTGTCATCAAATAGCCAACAAATCTTGTAGAACGACTTGTGGTTAAACTCAGACGCCTGCTTGTCTGTAAACTTGAGCGGGTCAACCACAAGTACTTCAAGATGCTTCTCTTGAAGTGCAGCTTTCAGGGCTTCGACAACCGGGCTTGGCCGCGCAAACACCAAGACAGTCACCGAGCTTTCAAGTGATTGGGTGACGAACATTGACATGGGCAGTAGCTACTACTTACGCCCTATTGTAGTGAAACACCTGGCTGAAGTACAGACAGTTGTAAGAAGGCCTGCGACTCTTATTTTTTTGCTTCAAGATCGAGGATTTTGTTTACCATTGCGTCGGCGGCAGCATTTTCCGCCCGTGGGACATACTTGAAGGTGGAAGGAGCTGATAACGCTGAAAGCTGTTGCCAAATTTGTTGGGCAAAGACAGCTAGCCGGGATTCTTTGATCTTCCACTGTCGGCTTAACTGTTGCACCACCAACATTGAGTCCAGTCGCCACTCAATCTGGTTTACCTCGTGTTTTTTTAGTACATCCGGAAGAAGTGTTAGGGCATGCAGAACTGCTTGGTATTCGGCTTCGTTGTTAGTCTGAACTCCCAGGTACTTACCAGCCTCTAAAATTAGCTGGCCATTTAAGAGGATCACAACTCCCGCCGCAGCTGGTCCGGGATTTCCTCGAGCTCCTCCATCAGTATGGACAACCAAAGTTGACATCAGGCTTCGAGCGTTGTGGCGCTCTCCCCTTTTCGGCGAATATACAAACGACGGCGCGGGCCGTCCCCCACCGAGTAGCTTTCTAGATCTGAAAACTCGGGCGTGTTAGCGATAAACTCATGGATAACCAATCTTTCACTTGGAGAAAGAAAAGAAAAGGCATAGGGTTGCCCGCTTTCCAAAACCTTTTCTGCTGCACTCCTGGCCATTTCTTGTAGCTGAGTATTGCGACGCTCCTTATAGTCGTTCACATTGACCAAAAACTTTCGACTTTGATCCTCTCTCGCGTAAGCCATGTAGAGAACGCGTTGAAGGGCTGTTAGACACTCACCATGGTAACCAATCAATAAACCAGACTCCTCTTCAGGAACGTTAATCCTCACTAAAGTAGTCTCCCCCTCCTCTACTTCTACCTGGGCATCTTCCACGCCCATGTGAGCCAAAAGTCGTTGGGTAAAGTCTTGAATCGTCATTCTGCCTCTCTATTTCAACATTTCACGGGTTTTCACATGTACCTGATTTTAAGTGGTTTCCTCGATGTAATGTTTGAAATGGATTGATAAATTAATTCTATTTTACTTAGTAAAACTCTTCATTTGGAAGAAGTTAAGAGTTCTCTTGAGGTACAACGTCACGCCACCCCAACCAGTCATAAAGTACTGTTGAATAATACTGAACACTGTGGATGCTACCCAGTAAAGGGCTACTCCAGAAGGGAAGCGAACCGCAATAAAGGCAGTCATGATCGGCATAATAAAGAGCATTTGTTTCTGCATCGCTGCAGCCATCTCGGCAGTATCTTCTTCTTTTTTGTTTTCTTCTTTGAGCTTCTTAGACTTGGCGTCATCAGGAATCAAGTTTGGCGTTTCCGCACCTGGCAGAATCATTAAAGACAGAATTAACTGGGTGATTCCGGCTAAAACAGGGAGGATGAAAAACTTGTCCGGCTGGGTGAGGTTCAGCCAGAAGAAGTGGGGATTAAGGGCGACACCGTTAAACTCAGTCTTGGAGACGAAGGCAACTAAAACCTGGTAAAGAACGATCAGTAGAACGATCTGAACCACTTGGGGAAGACATCCTGAGAGGGGATTGATGTTGTGTTTTTTGTAGAGCTCCATTTGGGCGAGCTGAAGAGCTTTTTTATCTTTTCCGTGAATAGCTTTCAGCTTATTCAGCTCGGGCTGAAGATCTCGGAGTTTCTTCTGAGACTTCATTCCCGGGAGAGAGAGGGGGACAAGCAGCAAACGGACAACCAAGGTAAACGCCAAGATAGACAAACCCAGATTTCCAGTGATCTGGTGCAACTGCACCAGGAATTCCATCAAAATGTTGTTAATGAGACTAAGATTCATATGTTAACGACAGTTCCAAAATCTAATCAATCCTTTTTTTAACCCCGTGATTGTACCATGCTTTCTAATCTGGTGGATTGTGTATTGACTGCATGTGGGATTTTGTTTGCACTGACTTACAAAACCAAAGTTTTGAACCAGCCAGACCGTAAGAAATGGTCGTAAGAGTGCTTGATAGAGCTGAATACTGCCGATTGAGGCGCGAGCCAAAAGAGTGGGGGAGGAAGACTCTGCTCGGAGAAAGTTAATAGCAAATCGACGTTTCATCTGAGTCTTTCCCTGATTTTTTTCGTTACTTCCTCGAGGTTCTTCTCGAGTTCTTCTTTTCGAACAAACACTACCAGCTGCAATCCGGAAGGGAGGGTAGGGAGGAGTCCCATCAGCTCTCTGTAAAGAACTCTCTTCAGTCGATTCCGCCGGACCGCTGTTCGGGCAGTTTTTTTGGGAACTACTACCACAGCTTGAGCAGAGGAAAGTGTTTTCTCAGGACTGTCTTCTTTTTCAAAATGCCAGTAAAGACTGAAGCCCGGAAAATGAGCCTTATGCTCATAGGTGTAAAAGGGGAGAGTACGACGAAGTCGTAGTCGATAACGAGCGGGCAACATACAGCTATTGTGAGCGAAAACTACGACGCCGACTATGACGCTTTTCTAATCACAGTTAAGCGAGCTCGACCTTTGGCTCGACGGCGTTTCAGGACTAAGCGACCATCATGACTTGCCATGCGCTTCAAGAAGCCGTGCTTGCGCATGCGTTTGACTTTTTTTGGTTGCCAGGTACGTTTGGTCATAGGATTCCTTCGGTTTCGAGAGAGGTAGTATACACCAGATTGGGAACTTAAGAAAGTGACAAGATCCTGGGTGTGGGCGAAAGGAAGCTATCCGTTCACCCGGAATGGCATAATGATGTAAGTGAAGGCGTCCATCCCTTCCGGGCGGAAGGCGGCCGGTTTTAAGGATTCGTTCATGCCAAACCAAACCCGGTCCGGTTTTACGACCGAGAGGAACTCTTGGACGTAGCGACTGTTAAAAGCAATTTCTTGTTCGCCTTTAAACTCGGTCAAGTGTTTGCCACGGACTAAACTTTCTTGGTTTCCGAAAGTCGAGGAAGAAGAGACTAGAGCGAGCCCTTCTTCTTTCACCACGAAACGAATGATCCCAGCGCCTTCTCGGGCAAAAATGCTAGCGGTTTTGAGTTTTTGCTGAAACTCTTCAGCATCAAAGACGAGTTGGATCAAAAACTCGGCCGGCATAATTTTTTGGTACGGCGGAAACTGCCCCTCCAGCAATCGCATGCTAATGTCATAGCCTTCAAAAGAAAAAAAGACTTGTTTCAGCTTGTCTGAGACCTTAAAAACAACCTTTTCTACCTTTTTACGTGCAGCTATACGAATTGCCTCACTGACCGCTTTTGCGGGGACTAAGAGCTGTCGTGAATCGGCGGAGTAGGGGAGCGTAATTCTTGCCAGTCGGAAACCATCGGTTCCGACAATTTCCAGCTCTTCTCCAAACTGCATACAAAGTGCCGTCAGAATCGGTCGCGTCTCATCCAGTGAAGCAGCAAAAGAAGTCGCTTGGACGGCCGGAGCAAGAACGTCCAGTGGAAACTCAATCTCTTCACCCTCAAGAGTTGGGAAAGCAGGATAGTCTTCAGCAGAGAAGGTTTGCAGCTTGGCAGTCGCGTCTGTTGTTTTAACTTCCAGAGTGTTGTCTTTTAGAGAAAGCTCGACACTGCCAGGAGAGAGAGTGGAGATAAGATCAGTGAAGACTTTGGCGGGAATTGCGACTTTGCCTTTTTTCTCTACTTTTCCCGGTACAGTCGTCATCATTCCGAACTGAAGATCTGTAGCAAAGAACTGAATCTTCTCTTCGTCAGCGACTAACAGCACACAACCAAGTACAGGCAACTGTGGTCGTGAACTAATACAGCGCTGTACGTCTGTTAAAGCAAGATGGAGGTTTTCTTGTAAGAGTGATATTTTCATGTTTTAACGTCAAAGCTTCTACATTCTACAAACTATATAAATAATTAGTATTCGCAGTTGTAGGCTTGTGTGTAAGTGCGTTACCTACAACTTCCAGGTACGGTTTCGCTTTTCATTTCTGTGATTAACCCCGACATAAACTGCGAAACAAATGTGTGATGAAGTGAACAAAATGCGTAAAACCTTAAAAATATTCACAATTGTGCGAAAGTTCTACACTATTTTTCTACCGAGATTTACACAGAATTATTCACAATTGTGAATTATTTTGAGATTTTCTCGAGCAGGACACGGATCGCTTGAACCTCTTGTCGAACTTCATCATTTAGATTCATTTCAGCAGTAATCTTTCGCAACGCATGCATCGCGCTGGTGTGGTCGCGATTGGAAAACCAACGGCCCACTTCCATATATGGCAAATGCAACTCTTCCTTCATGAAGTACATGGCGATATGTCGCGCCTTAACAATCGACTGCACGCGTACTTTCCCGCGAATGGCCGACTGCTTAAGGTGATAGAAGTCGGCAACGGTCTTGATAACATCGTATGGCTTTACTCGCAGGCGGCTGGGCGCCTTCTCAAGTTCAGTTTTACAAAGCTCGTCAATGAGCTGTGGCGTAATTTGACGGTGTTTGAGCTCAACTTCAGATTTGATTCTCTTAATAATGCCTTCCAACTTGCGAGCACTGTCAATTCGGGAAGCAATCACTTGGGCAAGTTCCATCGGAATCTGTAGATTGTTTGCTTGTGCCTTAATCAACAAGATTGCGGTCCGCAGCTCGAAAGAGGGCTGTTGAATATCGACCATCAGCCCTGCTTCAAAGCGAGAGCGCAAGCGATCTTCCAACAAAGAGATCTCCGCCGGCGGTCGATCGGAAGTGAGGATGATTTGTCCGGAGCGTTTTGCAATCGAGTTGAAGGTGTGAAAAAACTCTTCCTGTACTGTGTTTTTGCCGGCAATAAACTGGACGTCGTCAATCAACAGCACATCTACAGTTCGATACTTCTCTTTGAAGACCATGGATTTTTTGGTTTGGATGGCGTGAACGATCTCGTTCGTAAAGTCTTCGCCCGTACAATAGAGGATCTTAGCATCTGGCAGCCGCTTCAAAATGTTATTGCCCACCGCATGCATTAAGTGGGTCTTCCCGACGCCCACACCACCGTAAATAAACAAAGGATTGTATGCCGTTCCTGGTTGATTGGAGACGGCCATCGCTGCGGCGTGAGCCATCTCGTTAGTGCTGGAAACGGCAAAAGTTTCAAAAGTGTACTCCAGCCGCAGGCCAGCTTTTTGAGCCAGGATCTTGGCCCGATCAACAGCCAAAGACTTAATTGTCTGGTCAGAAAAAAGGCCACTGGTTGGTTGTGGAGAGTTTGAAGGAACAGCATCGCTGTGTTGTTTTGTCTGCGCCAGGTTTTGCAGTCGCTCCTGAAGTGATTGAATGCTCATTGGTTTGCGGGGAGTACGGAGGGGTCGGGCGTGAGGCGCCTGCTGAGGTGTTGCCGATTGAAGTGGGGTAGTGTCATCATCAAGTGAACTCTGGACAACAGTCGGTTGAGTCTTCACTTCGTCGACCACCGGCGATCCTACTCGGAACTGCAGCTCTGCGTTCCGGCCCGAAAGTTGATCAAGAACTTCTTTGATTTGGGCATAAAAGTTCTTCTCAATATTGGCAGAGTGAAAAGCTGTTGGACTGGTGATCACCCCAATTGCACGATCGTCACCAATCAAGCGAAACTCAGTCAAAGGGTTCGTTAAAATCCAGGTAGTGTATGAGGACTGGCTCATTCGCTGCTGCAAGATATCGCAAGCGTTTCGCCAGAGCTCTTGAACGTTGAGTTGGTTCATGTTTCCAGGGCAGGGAAAGTGGCTGAGTTATACACACAGTTTTACACAACGCGCAAGTAGGAGTTGATTACTTCGCTCCAGGTACGTTGCTTGGAGGGGTGTAGTCGTCAATGGTGTACTCACCGGCGAATGTTTGTGGTGCTACAGGCTGAGTAAATGAGCCTGCATTAGAGAACGTACGCTGTGGAGTCGTTCCGGGAGTGCCAGGTGGTGGAGTGGGGACGGGTAAGCCAGTGTTGTCAGCTGACTGTTGGTCAGCTGTGGTGGTTGGTGAGTCTGCCGAATTGCTACTTTCGGACCCAGCTGCAGGTGCCGTGGGTGTTTGAGTTTCAGTGGCAGGAGAGGGAGTCGATGGAAGTTGTGCAGGAGTACCTGTGGGTGTGGCAGTCATCATGCTTCGTAAAGACGCGGTGTTTAGGTTTCCAGGCAAAGAGCGGCGTTTTTGAATCGGTTCTTGTTGCGCTAAGGCCTCTGCTGCGCGCTTGTTCAACACCTCTTCCGGATTAGTAGTAATAACCTCGTGTTCTTCCGGACTGGCAACGACCCGTAAAGCCACGTGATTTTGGCCGGCAAAGAAGATCCCTTCTCCGACATCTGCAGAAACAAGCAACTGCTTTTCACCCTCGGAAAGATAGAACGTCTCTGCCAAGATCGGGATGGAGGACGGCGACTGTTTCATCAAAAACTTAATTGAGGCGTTACTGACAATTGCCTTGCCGTACTCGTTGCCCATAAAGTCTTCGACGTCCTGAGTGATAGTCGTCAGCCCCAAGTAGTATTTGCGGGCGCGTTTGGCAATCGACTGCATGAAGTAGGCCGCATCTGGGTAACGCATGAAGTACCATGCCTCATCAACCACAAGCAGTCGTTTCTTGAGTCGCTTCTTCACCCGCGTCCAGATGAAGTCCAAAATCACGAACATAGCGATTGGTCGTAGTTCCTCTTCCATGTCTTTGACTGAAAAGACAGTTAGTTGATTGGTGATGTTGAGGTTGGACTTCTGGTCAAAAATACCGCGGAATGAGCCGGTAATGAACTTCTCCAGACGAGCTGCAATATCATTGGCTTCGGTATTTTCCATACCAATCAGCGCTTTGTACAAGTCTTCCATTAGCGGGGGCTCATTCGTTTGGGTCGCCGGATCCGGCGTAATTCCCTTGGCTTTGTAGGCAGCGACCAGGGCGCGGTCGATCATTGCGTCCTGAGTAGGGGTCATCTCACCAAGCATCACTTTGAGCAGGGCGTGCAGAGAAATAATCTTCTGGCCCAACTCGTTCTCACCCTCTTCATAGATATTAGAAAGGTCGAATGGATTGATTTTGACTGGCGACTCGAACGAAAAGTTGATGTACTCGCCCCCTACAGCCTTAGCCAGGTCTTCGTACTCGTGTTCTGGGTCAAGCACCAGCACTTCAGTATCAAACATCATCTGTCGCAAGATCTCCAGTTTGACGGTGTAGGACTTTCCAGCACCGGACTTGGCAAAGATCAGCATGTTAAAGCTTTCCATCTTGAAGCGGTCAAAGACGACCAACGAGTCGTTATGCTCGTTCAGCCCGTAGACAATGCCGGTATCCATAGTCAGCTCTGAAGAAGTGAACGGAAAGGTTGTAGCCAGAGAAGTCGTGTCCATATTTCGGGTGATCAGCAGCTGGTCTACACCCATAGGCAGCGTTGTCTTGAAGCCTTGGTCCATCTGTAGCGTGGCTTTCTTGGAAACGATCAAAAGCGAGCCGAGTGTAGACTGAACGGCTTTGGTTACACGATCGAGCTCTTCTTTGTCCCTTGCCTGAATCGTCACGTACAGACCAAATTGATAAAACCGTTCAGCGCCTTTGGCCAACTGCTCACGGATCACGCGGGCGTCTTCCAGCTTCACTTCGGTATCAATATTGCTGATCTTGCCCTGACGAATGTCAGAAGTGATCTCCGCCTCCATTTCCGTGATCTTGCGCTTCAAGTTTTCCAAGACCTCCCGCACGTCGACCGGGAAAACAAACATGGAGATATCGAGCTGATGCGGAAAGTTAATTAATGGTGATAGCCAGTTGGAGGGGACAGTCCGTGGGTAGCCGGCGACAAACAACGTTCGAGTGTAGGTAGAGTTGATTTTTTGATAAGTGAAGTCGACCTCAATTGCTTCAGGCGCAATAATATCTTGGGTCGTCACCAAGCCTTGAGAAAACTGCTTTAAGATTGCTTTATTCTCGGCTTCTTTTTTCGACGCTTCTTCCTCCGGCGTAGTCGGTTTCTTCAAAAACGGAAGTGGTAGTGATGAAAGGATGCTTGCCATAGTTAGGTGGTTGTCTCAGTCGCTGTTTGATCGTAAGCAGGTGTAGCTTGCTCAGGACTTGCAGCGGCATACTCTGAAGCTTGCTCGGTGGTCGGAGATTCAAGGTAGTCAGTGGTGGCAGGTTGAGTGGCTGCCTCCATTTCCTGAACTGCCTGTTCCGACATTGGGATCATGTTTGCTGGTTGTTGAGAGCGATTCTGGCCAAAAATTTTCTCCTCGAGATTCCCCTCTACCACCGTCGAAGTGTACTGGCGACTATCTGTCATTTTTTGGCCGTCAGAGGCTTCTGGATTATAGGCAGTGTAGAAAAGTTGAATGATTTCTTGAGTGGCGAGCTGACGAGAAAACATGCCGATTCTGGCAAACTGAGCCATGATGTGATCACGTTTGGGTTCTAGCAGGTTCTTGGCACGCTCAATGATAATACTTCGATCAAAACTTGATATATCAGGGTTTTTAACCCCCGGAAGAACGCTCTGCGCCTGCACAATTCCCAACTCAATGCCACTGGCCGGGATTACCACATAAAACTTTTTATCCAACACATTGCGTTCCTGAACAAGATCAGCGACAAACTCCCGGTACTGTCGAATCTGTTGCTTGCGGGTGGGACTGATTGTTTCTTCTTCTTTTTCTTTGAGGAGGTTTAAGTAGCTCGTCACGTCTTTAGTCTGTGAACGAATCACGATCTGAATCGGGTAGTTCAGTGAGTTGAGTAAACCAGCATATCCATAGATGATGGCATCCTGTTCTTCCTCAGCGAGCAAGCCAAAGTTCATAGCTGTGACTTGAACAATGATGGCAGCGGCACCGCTTTTTAGTAACAGAAGATCATCTGTTACGTCAAAGATGTCGAGAAATTCTTGTGTGGTAGAAGTAATTGCTTGTGAAGAGGGCATGCGCAACAAGTATAACAAACAACAGGCCTTATTTCTCTGGTTTTAATTGGCTCGGATCTCGATGGGATCGATAATTTTATCCGTCACCGACAACTTTTGGGTGGAAAAGTTGTAGCCTTCTTTGTCGGCTGTAATGAGGTATTCACCTGGAATAAGAGGAGTGGCAATAAAAAACTGACCAAGGGGATTGGTGCGGACAGCGCGGGCAGTGATTCCCTCGGGTGAGAGAATCTCAACGATTGCGCCAGGCAGGGAGTTATTGGTCTGGTCAATCACCATACCGACCACTCTGTTTGGTTTGGTGGGTTTATCAGGGAAGGGGAGGTTGGCGTTAAACGTCACGGCTCCGCTGGCCTCGACTGCCTTCTTGCTTTCAGGAAGTTGAAGGAGTGATGGGTCTACAGCGGTAGAGAGCTGCTCATCTGATTTCTTTTTGTTTGAGTCCTCTGATTCCTTAATGGTGTGTTCGACACGAATGTCTTCCAGCTCAGGAACAACGACTTCTTTACTCACATTTTGCAGTGGTTTAACAGGTTCCGGCGCTACCGGTTGCTCAGTTTTGACCGTCTCCGAAGAGCCAGTCATATCGAGAATGTGGGGAAGAACAGTCTCGAACTTATCGCTGGACGCTGTTCTCTTTGTCTTGAACTGGACAGAGGTTTTTCCGCGTCTCCGCATTGGATTGCTCTGAGAAAGGACGTCGGCGATTTGAGCAACTTGACTGCTGTCTGTATTCACCTTTGTTGGATGGGAGCTGAGACTGTACTTGCTGTAGCGGTCAGTATCTACTTTAGGAATAGATTCGGCACCTGCCTGAGGTGTCTCAAAAACAGTAGATATCTGCGGAATCTCTGCGGGTTCAGGAGCGGACTGCTTTTCCGGTTCAAGAGAGACATCCGGAAGCTCTTTCATATCTTGAGGGACAGCAGCGGGATTAGGAGCAGAAGGCGCCATCTTTGGAGGAGGTGGTGGAAGTGGCTCTGGCTCAGGTTTTGGCTCGATGACTGGTATCGGTTCAGGTTCTGGTGCTGGCTCCGGCGGGACTGGTTTTGGTGGTTCCGGAGAAGGGGTAGAGATAGTTACCTCAGGAGGAATTGTCTCGGGTTCTGGAAGTGGAGCAGGGGGCAGTGGTGGCTCCGGCTCCGGAAGAGGTGGAGCAAGCTCTGGCTGAGGGATGGTGTCTAGTTGAGGCACAGCGGTCTGATCGGCGTCAAAAAGTCTGAGGACGTTATTGCTCATCTCCATTTCTTGTTCCGTGGGGCCGATATCTGCCACGGGCTCTTCACTGCCTACCCGACCGACAAATGAAAGATTATCAACTGTCTCAGCCACAGAGTCAGGACTGGCAGTAAGCATCGCTTCTTCATTGGTCAGAGGTTGCCCTGTGGTAGGAGAGACGGAGTCACTGAGCAAAAACGATGGTTGAACAGTGCCGAATTGACCAATAACTTCATTCATTCGCTGCTCGGTATATTGGTCCAGTTGGTCGGCTGTCTCAGTCTCCTTATCAATAGAACGCAGGTAGTCTTTGACGCGCTGTCGTCGAGCTGGTGTCAAATCAACATCAGCAACAACTGTTCTCAGAGTCGCGCGAGGTTCATACAAGAAAGGTTCTGGAATCTTAACCATTCGTTTCCAGTAGTATTGAGTGGGTCGGTAAAGCGCGCGGAAAAAAGCGGTGATCCACTGATCAAGAGGTCGTTCTTCGATAGGAACAAAAGCAACCATAGCGCCGGCCGCCCCCGCCAAAACAACTAACGGAATTTTAATAAAGGGATAGAGATTCGTTTGATACAACAAAAATCCCACGATACACCCAGCAGCAACCTCGCCGAACTGTTTCAGCGTCATGTTGCCGATGATGTGGAACTTATAGCCAGTGACGTCCTGTGGCAGCGCGTGTTCTTGCATACACCGGTAGTCAAACTATACCAGTTTCCAGGTCATTTTTTTAGTGTGGGAAGACGGTCAACCAGATGGGTTTATCTATTTCTACGAGCGATGTTTACCGCCGGAGTAATGACGTCGATTTCAGCATTCACGTTGCGGCTGTTAGTGCCCTTGCCAGTGAAGTGATAGAACGGATAGAGCAGCTGACTCGTCGGATCAAGTCGATACTCAATTGTCACCGAAGTGAACTCTGCTTTGGTAAGGTCGGAGATGGGTACACGGTTATAGTCCACAATAGTGGCACTAATAATTGAAGCGACCCCTTGCTTAATCTGCTCGAGTGCTTGATCAATAGAAATAGGGGCTTGTTCGTCAACTTTGGTGAACTGTTGAAAAAGCGGAAAGAACTGGAGAACCCGAATGGTGTTTTCGCCGTCTACAGTCACGGCAAATGCGGGTTGAAAAGATTTTTCATAGATGACTGGGTACTCTGTCTCGATTTCCGGGGTGTACGGGATCACCACTGCGGTTGCTTCGGAGGCAGTAACAGTATTGTCAGGCTCTGAGCTCATGATGTAGTAGCTAGCAGCGTCCATCATTGGGCGCAAAGGAATTTCAGGAAATACTTCTTCTAAAAATGAATGAGCAACTTCCTCAGCACGAGTTGGATCAACAACAGGAAGAGCTTCGTTCGAGGGATCTTTCAGGATGAGCGTATAGCTGCCAGTGGTTTGATCGTGGACAAGGCCCAAGTCGCCATTGATCCAGTAGTTTGCCTCAGGATCTGGTTTAAGTAAGCCGTACTTTGCCGAGATATCGCTAACTACTTGTCCCTCACTAAACAGCTGGCGAGAAGAAAAGATTGGGAACTGTGTAGGAAAGTCAGCGGTCGGGCCAGTGTAAGAAACATCGGTGATGTGAGGTAGTGTGTCGTTAACGTTGGTAGTGACGAAAGAAGTTTCCGGAATCGTCACCTTTTTGGGCGTCAATACCTGAATAACTGCGGCGATAATGAGAAGTACAATCGCAGCCCCTCCCAGCACCATCCAAATTCGAGATGGCTTTCGCGGTGACTCATCTTGAAGGGATGCACGTATGTTCCGCATCTCCGAGTAGGGGGCAGATGGTGGAGTGTGCTTGGGCAGCGTGTTTTCCATAGTTTCCAAAGCTCGTTAGTTTGCTTGACCTTGATTTGGCGTGTAGCACGTCACGACTTGTTTTCCTTCAGAGTATACAAATGCTTGCCCTGGTGTGTCTCCGGGAACAATGCTGGAAAGAGGATCTCTTGGTTTACCCGGGATGACAGAGTGCCAACTGTTACCTGTAGAGACGCGGTACTCATAGTGAAGGTGATTACCCATCGGGAATGCATCAGTACTCCCGCTGTTGCCAACATAGCCCAAGATTGTTCCGGCAGTCACTTGAACTGGCTGTCCAAGCTGGAGAGTGGGTCCATGACGACTCATGTGTCCGTAGAGCAGAACAAAACCTTGGTTAGTGACAAGCAGAACGTGCTTTCCATAGATTTTGGGTGACTTCCCATTAACAATAATTCCCTGCTCAGATGGTTCTCCCGAAAAGGTGTCAAACGCCCAAGCAGTCCCGTCGAAAGTGGCATACTCCTCGCGACCGAGTGGAGCGGAAATATCAAATGCATCAACGACACTGTGTGAAAAAGTCCCATATGGTGGCTGCGTCAGAGTTCCAGTTACTGGCCAACAGCCTTCTTCCTGCGCCGGACATTCGCCCAAACAAATCAACTGGCCGGAAATACCACAAAAAGTATTCTCGTTCTCACCACAGCTGGGATCTGGGCTTTCATTGGTTAATACCTCGCCATTTTGGGTCACCCGGAACTGAAGGGTGATTTTGTTAAAGATACTCGAATCATGGTACGACTCGTTGAGGTTAACGGTACACGTACCTAAGAGTACTTTGCCGTCAGCTGGCGTAATTACCTTCGTCTGAACAGTATCCATGTTCATCTGGGAGTCACAGCTGAGGGCGGGAGGGGTTCCGGTGTTCAACTCCTGATTCGTCGTAATAGTGAACTGATCCTGGAAGTTGATAATCTCAATCTGATAGTCATCACGGGCTTGGACGGAGATCCGATAGGTGATTTGGCCAGGAACAGGTCCCTCAAAGTTCTCGCCTTCCACGCTGACTTTCTCAATCGTGATATACGGTGACTCCAGACCACCAGAGCCGATGGTGCTGAGCGGAGGCGGCTGAATAGAGGCAATAACAGTAGTGAAGACGACCATCGTCGCGCCGACGAAGTAACCAGTAACGCCAGTCACTGAGCCGAAACCCGCCCAAGCGCCACCTTTGGCTGTAGCACCACCTGTTAAGGAGATAGTAGAGTCAACGGTCGTCTTGGCGGCGGCCGCTCCACCAAGGTTGCCTAAAGTAGGGCCTTGGTAGCTCATTTGGGGGAGCGTTTTTGTTCCACCGCCAATACCTAGGAAGTCTTTTATACCGTTCTCAATTGCGTAGCCGGTACGAGCACCGACCCAGGCACCGGTTAGACCACCAATACTTATGGTCAGAGGCCCGCCGCCCCAAGTAAGGAAGATTCCGACACCACCACCAATAACCCCACCAATTGCAGCCCCCAAGCTGTGGGTCATCAGATTGATTGTGTCGATCAGCGAAGCAAGAGCAACAACAAACAGGCCTTTCTTAACACGGTCTTTGGTTTTGGCAACCTCTTTGACCGTTTTAACTGTGGCGTCGACTGTCTTCTTTCCTTGTTTTGCTTTTTTCCTGATTTCTTTGAGTTGCTTAATTCGTTTTTGAGCAGTCTTGAACTTATTGCGGATGTTCAGGGCGCCCTTCATCAAAGAGCGACCGCCGGGCCGTCCGTAACGCATTGGTACGCCACGCTGGCCTACTTCTTGACCACCCTCCTGGACATACCCACCGTCGTCATCTTCAAAGTAGGAGAGTTGTTCTAATGCGGCAAGGCCGTCGGCATAGTCCTGCTCGACAGTGCTGTCAAACAAGCCCTGAAGGTAAGCGAGGTGCTCTGCATCGGTCCCTCTTACTTCATCAACTTGGGGAGAGAGCAATCCGAGTTCTTCCAGAAACTCCCGTTTTGCCG
>JACFOI010000013.1 GCA_019454415.1 Patescibacteria group bacterium
GGAGTCCCATGATTAAATCCCGCCTCGCTGCTCTCCAGTCTTTTTCCAGCGCTCAGTAATCACTCCTTTTTTCGCGCATCTGCGCTATAGTCGTTAGTGAGTCCTTCGTCGTATATACGACAAGCTCAACCAAGGAGTGTCATGAAAGATCAAGTTTTCCAGTTAATCGACCAAGAATGTCAGCGCCAGCTCGACAAGATCGGTCTTATCCCGTCCGAAAATGCCGTTTCTGAGGCAGTTTCATCTGTCCTTTCGTCATGTTTGTCCAACAAGTACTCGGAAGGCTATGCTAACCGCCGCTACTACGAGGGCAACCAGATTATCGACAAAATTGAGCTACTGGCAATTGAGCGGGTGAAGGCGCTGTTTGGCGTACCCTATGCCAACGTCCAGCCGTATTCGGGTTCACCAGCCAACTCGGCAATTGAGTTTGCGCTACTACAGCCGGGTGATACGCTGATGGGGCTAAAATTAACTATGGGTGGGCACCTAACGCATGGCCACCCGGACGTCACCTTTTCCGGTCGCTACTTCAACTCTGTCCAATACGGTCTGGGTGCCGATGCTCGGATTGATTTTGACCAAGTCCGCAAGTTGGCCCATGAACACAAGCCAAAATTAATTATTGCTGGCAACACGGCCTATCCGTTTGTGCTTGATTTCGCCAAGTTCCGCGAGATTGCAGATGAGGTGGGTGCCTGGTTGATGGCTGATATTTCCCATGTGACCGGTCTGGTCATCGGTGGCGAACACCCCTCTCCAGTGCCGTATGCAGACGTAGTCATGTCAACGACCCACAAGACTTTTCGTGGCCCACGAGGTGCCATGATTTTGGTAACTGAGCGCGGACTAGCTCGTGACCCAGAGCTCGGTAAAAAGATCGATGCCGCAATTATCCCTGGTCTCCAGGGAGGTCCTCACAACGCCACTACTGCCGCGATTGCAATCGCTGCTACTGAGGCCGCGACGCCGGCTTTCAAAAAATACGCCCAACAGATCCGCAAAAATGCCAATGCCTTGGCTGATACCCTGATGGAAGAGGGCATTCCGCTGGTCGGCAACGGCACCGAGACGCACTTGATGATCATGGACCTGAGCAGTCTGGGCTTTGGACTTGGAGGCCAGGTGTCATACGCCATGGACGTGGCCGGGATGTATGCCAACCGCAACACTGTACCCACGGAGCCCAGCTCGCCGTTTTATCCGTCCGGAGTGCGTTTAGGCACGCCTCTAGTTACCACCCGAGGGATGAAAGAGAAAGAGATGCAGAAGATCGGGCGCTGGATCGCAGAAGTAGTACGCCATGTCCAACACGCAGAGCTTCCTCAAGATAAGAAAGCGCGGACCAAGTTCCTCCAACAGTTCCGCGTCGAAGCAGATCAAGATCTAAAGCTGCTCGAAATTGCCCAAGAGGTCAAAGCGATGTGCCGGAAGTTTCCGCTGTTTGCCGAAGAAAAATGACACCGAAATAATGCATACAAGGAGTCCCTATGAAGAGTAAACGACAAGTAGGTGGACACGTCTCGGCCTCCGGCGGAGTAGAGCTGGCCATAGATCGTGGGGCTGCCATCGGTGGTAACTGTCTGCAGCTCTTTTCGGGAAGTCCTCGGGTCTGGGCACGACCGGAGCTGAGTAAGTTTGACGCCAAAAAAATTACTGCAAAAAGAGCAGAAAAAGGCATTCAATCAATCATTACTCATTCTTTATATTTAGTGAACTTAGCCACCGAGAAGCCAGATCTGATAACTAAATCGATGGTGGCGCTCGCCTTTGATCTGAAGTTCGATGCGCATATTCACGGAAATGGTGTGGTGGTTCACGTTGGGAGCCATCAGGGAAATGGATGGGATGTCGTCAGGGAGCGCGTCCGGAATGCGATTGCCCAGCTAGTCGAAGAAGCACCGGAAGGAGCGACCTTTTTGATCGAAAACGCCGCCAGCCAGAAAGGCAAGATCGGTGGTAATCTCGAAGAGATTAAATGGTTGATCAATGAAATAGGGACAGAAAAGCTGGGTTGGTGTTTCGATACCTGCCATGCTTTTACTGCCGGATACAGCTTGGGCAAAACCCAGCATGAGGGTTCGGCATACACCCATACGGCGGCCGAAGAGATAGAACGACTTGGCCTCTGGTCAACGCTCAAATGTGTCCACGTCAATGACAGCCGTGACCCATTTGCTTCAGGTAGAGATCGCCACGCGAACTTAGGGGACGGTCTGATTCCTCCCGTTGACCTTGAATACTTCGTTAACCTGCCGGAACTAGAAGAAGTGCCATTAATTCTCGAAGTGCCGGGCATCGAACAAGAGGGTCCGGATGCCGAGAATATCAAGCGCCTGAAGAAGTTAGCTCACATAGAGACCTAGATAACAAATAGAAAGTAAAACATGATTCTTTTTGATGGGTATCACTTTGCAGCGGAGAGGGAGCAGCAGCTCAGCCGCCGTGTGGCAGCATTGAAGGCTGACGGACGCGCCTTGGTTGTAGCGGCAATCTTGTTTGAAGAAGACAAGGGTAGCCAACTCTACACTGGCCTCAAGAAGGAAGCTGCCGAGCGGGTGGGAATCGAGTATCAGGTGTTTACCTTTTCGGTGACAGACTCGGTGGCTGAAGTGATTTCACGGATTCATGAGCTCAATACGGATCCTCAAGTTACAGGCATCATTATTCAAAAACCCTGGAAAAAAACTTGGGAGTCCGCTGTCGGTATCACTGAGGGAGAGTCGTCAGGCATAGACTTCCAGGCGTGGTGGTCGGCACTCGTGAGTGAGATTGATCCCCGCAAGGATGTCGACGGACTTCATCCCGATACGCTGGCGGCAGTCAAAGATGGAAGTTGGCGCCAGAAAGGCAAAGTCCTGCCGGCTACTGCTAAAGCCGTCCTTTCCATTCTGGAGTCGAGTGGCAACCTACAACAGGGTAAGTACTTGGTGATCGGCAAGTCAGATATTTTAGGAAAGCCGTTAGCCTATGAGCTACACAACCGAGGATTTTCGGTCGAGCTGCTGGGGCGCAAGGACCTGGCAGGGCGGCAGAACAACGGTCGTTTACTCAAAGATGGCGACGTCATCATTTCTGCTACCGGTCAGCACCACCTGGTGAGCGGAGAGATGATCAAAGAGGGGGCAGTGGTCGTTGATGTCGGGGAACCTCGACCGGATGTTGACCGGCAGAGTGTTGAACCAGTCGCTGCTTTTTTGACACCGGTTCCGGGTGGGGTAGGGCCGGTAACCGTGGCTTCGTTGCTCGAGAACGCAGTGGAGTTGGCAGAGCCAAGCTAAAACAGTTGCACCCCCCGTGGTCTCTCCGATAAAAAATTACTACAGTTACAATGAGTGTAGTAATTGTAGTAAAAACTTTTTTGCTATACTTGGACGTGGGGAGAGCTGTCAGGTATCCTGTCATTCAATTGAGAAAAACGGAAAATAGATTGACTAATCGTTATAATCATAGTATGATAAGACTGTTGAACAACACACCTCGTCGCGCGCGCTCGTCGCATTTCGTCTTTTAGGTTTTACATTGATTGAACTGATGGTAGTGACCGCAATCATTGGTCTTTTAATGGCGGCAGGAATTGTCGTTTTTACCTCTACTCAGAACAAAGCCCGTACTGCTCGTATCAAAGCAGACTTCGATGCCATCTATAAAAGCATTGAGCAGATTGGGACGAGAATGAAGGGGAAGGCGGTTCTTGTCAAAAAGATCGTTTTCGATCTCTGGGAAAAGATGGAACGTACAACACCAGTGACGACGTGATCTATGATATTCCCCTCAGCGGTTATTCAGGATGCAACTAAGGACCCCCTCAGGCAGTAACTTGCTTTTTTCCTCAAGTTGAGGTACAATCCACCAAGTAAAAAATTGTAATAGCGTGCGCGTATCTTTTTTTTCCTGAACTCAGGATACCCGCATACGAGCCGACGGGCGCCAAATAAATAGCCCGGTAAATCGGCGAAAAGGAAAGGTTTTATGATTGATGTGACATCATTGCCACAGCATGCTCCGGAGTATGACTTGCGTGAGCTTTTGGAAGCCGGTTGCCATTTTGGCCACCAGGCCCGTCGTTGGCACCCCAAGATGGCTAAGTGGATCTACACCGAGAAAGACGGCGTCCATATTTTTGACTTAGCCAAGACTGCAGCACAGCTGCAAGTAGCCTACAACTACGCCTATGACCTTGGCGCCAAAGGCAAAACCTTGGTTGTGGTCGGGACCAAGAAGCAAGCCCGTGACATTATCAAGGAAGTCACTACTCCAGCCGGAGTGATGAGTATCACTTCTCGCTGGCTCGGTGGTCTCTTGACCAACTGGGAGCAGGTCGGCAAGTCTCTGCGCCGAATGCTGGAAATTGAGAACGGTCTAAAAGAAGGCAAGTTCGACATGTACACCAAACGAGAGCGCGTGCTGCTCGACAAAGAGCGCCAACGCTTAGAGCGGTTCTTCGGTGGTATTCGTGAGCTCAAGGGCAAGCCCGACGCGCTGTTTATCATCGACCCAGGCCGCGAAAAAGTGGCTGTTTTAGAAGCTGCCCGCAACAACGTGCCGATGATCGCTCTGATCGATAGCAACACTAACCCTGAGCTGATCGATGTTCCGGTGCCAGCCAACGATGATGCCGTTAAAAGCATTCAATACATCGTTAACGCTGTCATCGAAGGGTACACTGCCGGTAAAAAAGCAAAATAAAGGACACTATGAACTACACTGCCGCTGATATTAAAGCCCTGCGCGAGGAAACTGGTGCTGGCATGATGGACTGTAAGAGAGCACTGGAAGAGTCAAATGGAGACATGGAAAAGGCCCGCGAGTGGGTTCGTCAACGTGGCTTGGCCAAGGCCGAAAAGAAAGCCGACCGCGAGACCAAAGAAGGTTATATTGCTTCCTACGTCCATAACAACGGTAGAGTGGCCGCTATGGTCGAGATTCTCTGCGAGACTGATTTCGTGGCACGAAACCAAGAGTTCCAGGAAATGGCTCGGAACGTTGCCATGCAAGTTGTTTCTATGAATCCTGCTTCGGTTGAAGAGCTGCTTGAACAGGATTACATCCGTGGCGAGGGGACCATTGACGAGCTGGTCAAAGGTTTGAGCGGTAAGATCGGCGAGAAGTTCGTCGTCAACCGCTTTGTCCGCTACGAGGTGGGGCAAGAGTAAGTCCCGCTGAGTTTTTTCTTGATTGAAACCTTCAAAGTGTGATATACACATGCTGTACAGCAAAATGTATAGCGAAAGGATTATTATGACCCAAGAGCAAAACCCAGGTATGCCCCAAGAAGTCAAAGTGGGACTGAATCAGGTCGATGCTGCTTTGCAAGCAAGTATGCCCGAGTGGCTGAGAGAAACTGGCAATGAAACGCCAGAAGCTCAGCGACAGATTGAGGCAGCAATGCAACAGGTCAGAGCGAACATGGACCAACTCGATCAAATTGAGGGCTGGCACAAAGTGTTAGCGTTTGTTCGAGGATTGAGCCAAGGTGACTTCATCAACTTGATGAGTAAGGTTGTTAGTGAAGAAGCTCAATCAGGCCGACCAACAAGCTTTAGGAGTAACTTACTCACTACAGCAGGCATTATCGCCGGGCATATCAGTGAGGGAAAACCTGCCGGAATGACTCGCAAGCCATCTGCTGAGCCCACCGGACCTATTCCACCGGATGCCATGACAGAGCAGCCCAGTTAAATAAATACTAGACATTGAAAAAAGAGAGAGGTTGATCGAAGGTCAACCTCTTTTTTGTGTTGAATCAAAGAGTCAGTGTCCTGTCTCGGTGGGAAAGCCGCCTAGAGTTTCTTGGTAGATCGAAATCAGCACCGCCAGGTCAAAAATATCTTCTTTTTGGACTCGCTGTTTGGTTTTGGCTCTCTCGTTCACTGTTTTCTTAGCTGCGTCCACAGCGGGGAAGACTTGGTACTCCGGAAACCCGGCTTGGAGAAAAACCACACACCACTGATCAAAGTATTGGGGCCAATACATGCTTTTAGTCACTTCATAAATGTTCTGAATAGCGACTTCAATGGAAGATTCTGTTGGCAGAAGTGTCCTGAGAATTGGCGACTCGATCATTATAACGATATTATCTCATAACATTTTAATTTGATTTGTCGGATTCCAGGCAGCCATGCTAGGATCCTCTCTGTGACAAAACTCCCTCGGGCTATCCGCCAACTAATTGAAAAGTTTGAACGCCTGCCGGGTGTGGGGCCAAAGTCGGCGCAGCGGCTGGTGTTTTATCTACTCCATAACCCTGAACACGAACTCCAGGATTTTGCTGATAAGCTGGTAGCGCTCAAGAAGAACGTCGTATTGTGCTCGATCTGCCATAACGTAGCCGAACATGACCCCTGTGACATCTGTAGCGACAGCAGCAGAGATGAAACGGTCTTATGTGTGGTGGAGCAACCACTTGATCTGCTAGCCTTGGAGCGTTCAGGAAAGTTTACCGGCAAGTATCATGTCCTGCACGGTGCAATTGCTCCACTGAATAATATTGGACCGGATCAACTCTACCTGCGTGACCTGCTAGAGCGTCTTGCTGGCGTCAAAGAAGTTATTCTGGCGACCAACCCCACCATGGAAGGGGAGGCCACGGCCCTTTATATCGCTGAGCTGATTGCCCAGTCCATTCCGGACGAAAATGAGCGGCCTCACATTACTCGGATCGGTCATGGACTGCCGATCGGTGCTGATATTGAATACGCAGATGGAGTAACTTTAGCCCGGGCGCTTGAGGGGCGAAGATCGATTTAGTGGATACCCAATTGGTCTGGTTTGATTCCCTTTGTTTTCTTGCTTCTCGAGGCCTAATTTGTTATAGTCTGAGCTATAGAAGTGCTTCTAGGTTCTATGTATAAGGTTCTCTTTTTACCTCGAGTAAAGGGAGAGAAAGGAGGCGACAGTGCATGTCATTGTCCAGTCCAAAACCTTTGCTGTCACGGAAGCCTTACGTGCTTTCGTAGAGAAGCATCTGAGCCGACTCTTCCGTCGGAAGACTCGGATTTCCCAAATTATTGTTTATCTTGAGAGCGTTCCAAAGAGAAAGAACGATCTTCACGCCACTTCGGCCAAGATTTACATCGATTTGCCGGGAAGAAATATTGTTGTCCAAGAGAAGGCTGAAGATCTTTATTTGGCAATCATTCAGGCAGCACATAGTGCAGCGCGGAAACTGAGAAAAGTCAAAGAGAAACGGATGAATAATCACGTTCCTCGGTGGGCGTTTGTCCCTGAATATAAAGAGTGATCATCGTTTTCCGCTAAAGTATTCTGCAGCAACTCACGAACGGCTCCGTCTCACCACGGAGCCGTTTTCTCTGCAGGGAGTGACGCAGTATGTGTTACTATGTAACAAGTTATGACAGACGCAGCTCAAGCAATACCCGCAGTAACCCCGACCCTTCCTCCTGATCCGGCAGGTGCCACCCAAGCGCCATCAGACCAGAGTCCTTTAGATATCTTGGATCAAATCCTTAAAGACGCCCAAAATAAAGCTGCTACAACTACCGATCAAAAGTTGGCAGATGATGAAAGACTGGTACAGGAAGAACAGGAACGCCAACGCCAGCTGGATGCTCAAAAAGTTCAAGAAGAACTCCAGCAGATTGAAGCAATGAAGTCTTCTCCTCAGTATCAAGCAATGATGCAGCAAAAACAGGAAGTCGAACACCAAAAAGAAGAGCATCAAAAACAAATGACCGGGATGGAGATTCTCCAGCTTGAACACACAAAGGCATAGCTGCGTGAACTACCCCGGAAAATAACGCACGATGTCGGGTTTCCGTCCACCACCACCTGGCGCACTTCCTCCCGGAGCCGTCTCTCCGGATATGGCTGATGCCATGCAGGACAAGATGGGAGTGAACACCGGGACACAGCCAGTCAAGCAAGGAACCTCTCCTACTAGTAATGCCGTTTCATCAATGATGCAGGGACAGAGTCATCAAGCTCCTCCCTTGGGTAGTCCCGTCCAAGAAGCCAAGACGATTGCCCAGGATGTCGGCAGCAGTTTATTTGAGTTCTTACCTCAAGAGCTACAAGTAATTCTGGGCTCAAAAAGTACTGACACTCCTGAAGAAGCCGAGCGTAAACGGAAAATGTTGCAGAACTACCAGCGACTGACTGCTGAAGACCGCCAATACGTCCAGAAAAAACTCCAACAAGAACAGATGGAAAAGCGCAAAAAAGAAGAAGAAGAAATGCGGGCCAAGCAGCTCGCTGCCCAACAGACAGAAGAACTTCCGGTGCCTGAGGGGAAGAAAACCGGGGAGGCAGCCCTGGGTGCCGGCAGATCAAAAAAAGCGCAAACCATCAGTAAACTTCAAAACGATCGCAAGAAACTCAGCAGTGCCGGATAGTAATGGTATACTCTACGGGCATGACTACAACTCGCACACTCAGCTGTTGTCGCTTTGTCCAGTAATGAAGATCTTGGACAGAGTCGTGGTGGCAACCGTCCAAGAGACGGTTTTTTTGTACATACATGCCACTACAATAGGAAGCAGTTGCTGATACGGCAAAGGATTTTATGAAGCTCTACAACACCATGAGCCGCAGTATCGAAGAGTTTAACCCGATTGCCCCTCCGGCAGTGGGACTCTATGCGTGTGGACTGACAGTCTATGACTACACGCATCTCGGTCATTTACGAAAGTACACCATGGATGACGTGCTGATTCGCACGCTCCGCCACGCCGGATACAAAGTCCAGTTTGTTCAGAACGTGACAGACGTCGGACACTTGTCATCAGATGCTGACACCGGTGAAGACAAGCTCGAAAAAGGAGCCAAGAAGTACGGTAAGTCAGTCTGGGATATTGCCCGTGAGTTTGAAGCGTACTTTTTCCGGTCAATGGATTTGATGGGAAATGCTCGGCCGGACGTCAGCTGCAGAGCTACTGAGCACATTCAGCAACAACTGGATATGGTCATCGAGTTAGAGAAGAAAGGCTTCGCCTACGTGATTGAGGGAGACGGTGTCTATTTTGATACGTCAAAAGTAGACGATTACGGCAAGCTGGCACACCTTGATCTCGAACACCTACAGGAAGGTGCCCGGGTGGAGCGAGTCGAAGGCAAACGCAACCCCACTGATTTTGCACTCTGGAAGTTTGAACGCCCTGGGGAAAATCGGGCCATGGTTTGGGAAAGCCCCTGGGCAAAACGTAGTTTTCCAGGTTGGCACATTGAGTGTTCGGCCATGGCAATTCACTACCTTGGTGATCAGTTTGATATCCACACGGGTGGGATTGATCACATCCCGGTTCATCACACTAATGAGATTGCTCAAGCAGAAGCCGCGACTGGTCAAAAGCCGTTTGTCCGCTACTGGGTCCACCATAACTTTCTAAGAGTCGATGGCGAGAAGATGAGTAAGTCGCTGGGGAACTTTTACACGATTGATGACATCCTCAAACGCGGAATTAACCCGAAAGCGCTGCGCCTCCTTTTCTTAACGACCCACTACCGCTCTGAGATGAACTTTACCTGGGAAGCACTTGAAGGTAGCCAAAAGGCCTGGCAGAAGTTGGCGAAGATGGTGCTTCAGTTCCGCGCCGAAGAGGGCAGAACTGTATTGAGTCAGGAAAAACTCGACAAGATCGACGAGTACCGGAAGCGCTTCTTTGGTTTTATGGAAGATGACCTCAAGACACCCGAAGCGCTGACAGTCTTGTACGAAGTGGTCAAATCCAACATTCCCAGTTCTGATAAGTACGACTTGCTGGGAGAGTTTGACGAGGTGCTAGGGCTGGGTTTCAGGCAGCTCCAAGAGACCGCGACGGAGATGCCGATCATTACTGACCTTTCCACAGTTCCCGCTGAAGCTCAGCAGCTGCTTGCACAGCGCAAAACTGCTCGCGAGCAAAAAGATTGGGCAAGCTCCGACAAGTTCCGGGATGAGTTAGTCAAACTGGGATATGAAGTGATTGACGGGCCTACAGGCCAACAGTTACGCCAAATCCATCCAGTCTCTGAAACAGGTCAATGATCTCGCTAGTATTGCAGTGAGGATGGAGAATGCCTATCTGGCCGGACCAGGAGGTGCCAAGCAAGGTAGGCAGTGGGTTTTTCCAGTCAACGATATACACCAGTGGAATCAGCCGTCTAGTCTGCTTAATGTGTGTCGCTATCACTGAGAGGCGAGCCAGTTGGGCGTGCGGTGTGTAGTTACTGCTCAAAAAAATATAGTCCGGCCTTTCCTTTTCCAGAATTTCCAACACTTTGACTGGGTCATCGGACAACGCATAAGTTAATACGCTCTTCTTGAGCGTAAACGCCTCTTGAACTCTAGTCAGAAGAGAATTTTCCTCTTGGTTTGGAGCGATAACTAGACTATGATACATAGTAGAAGCTACAGATTAGAATACAATAATATTAGATTATATCTAAGATTATAAGGAAGTCACCCAGGAATATGAAAACACCGCTCACGCTCGGTCAGAAAATTAAGTACGCCCGCCGTTCTCTGGGTTGGTCCCAAAAGCAGCTGGGGGATATGTTGAAGCTGAGTGACAAGGCTGTCAGCTCTTATGAAGTGGGCCGAGCCGTTCCGCCGCTGGAAACGCTCAAAGAGATTAGCAAGTACACGACCAAACCAATGTCGTACTTTCTCAATGACACGACCAAAAATGAGCATACTATTGCCGAGAAGATCGCAGCTATTGAAGAAGAGTTAAGAGAGATTAAAGCGCTCTTGGAAAAAGAAGAAGAGTAGACCTTCCTTCTTTCACCCAGGTTCCTATTTTCTGGCAAACCATTTTTCGATTTCACCCCAGGTGTACGTCCGGATCGTCGGCCGTCCGTGCGGACAGCTAAATGCAAATGACGTCTCTTGGAGCTTTTCCAGTAATACTTTCGCCTGGTCTTGAGTCAAGGGATCACCCGCTTTGACCGCGCTCCGACAAGCCAGATAGGCCAATGTCCGATGGGCAAGCTGATCAACACCGATCAGTGCCACGTCATTCTGAATGTCTTCGAGCACACTTTCGATCACTTTTTGCGGATTATGCTCTTTGAGCAACTCTGGAACGGTACGGACGGCAAATGTCTGATCCCCGAATGGCTCAATCTGACAGCCGATGTTGGCAAAAGTCTCCAGATGTTCTTCAAGTAAGGCAGAGGCAGCGGGGCTAAGATGGATAACTTTGGGAGGAGAGAGCTCAAAGGTCATTTTTTGACCGAGCTGCTGGTGAAAAAGCTCCAGAAACTGTTGATAGAGCACCCGCTCATGAGCAGCATGTTGGTCAATGATCATCAAGCCTTGCTCGGTCTCGGTCAGCAAGTAAGTGTCATGGATTTGTAAAATGGTTTGTTCACGAGAGGCGAGTGCTTGATACCACTGCGGAGCGCTGGACTTGAGCGTGGTATGGAGCTGCGGAAGGGTTTTGGCGACGAAGGGGGTAAAAGGAGCTTCACTAGTAGAGTCACGGACGACCAACGGCTCACTCTCTACTGGCTGATACTGAACGTTCAGATGATTCTGAAGGGTTGTTCGCACTTGATGGATGACGTCACTTTCTTTCTGCCACTGTACGGTTTCTTTTCGGGGATGCACATTGACGTCTACCTCTGCAGGATTGATCTGCAGGAAGAGTACAAAGGCAGGAGCGGACTTTGGTTCTAAGCTACTGCCATACGCCTCCCGAACAGCCGTAATAAGCACAGGTGAAGTTACGGGCCGGCGGTTGACGATCACAAATTGATACGGCTGAGAGCGACGGGCGAGCTGAGGACTGCCCAGTACGCCCATTAAAGAGACCCCCGGAGTTTGGTACTCAAACGGCCAGAGTTGATTGGCAAACTCTTCACCAAAAATATAACGGAGCCGCTCTGCTAGCGTCTGCTCTGCAGGCGCAGAGAAAAGGAGTTTATTTTCCTCAGTAACGCTGATCCCGACTTCAGGCACCGAAATAGCTAGACGGGTGACGGTATCCAGGATCGAGCGTCGTTCCTGTAGTGCTGATTTAAGAAACTTCCGACGGGCTGGAATCTTGGCGAAGATCTGTTCAACAAGAACTTGGGTGCCTGGAGTCATCCCGATGGGGGCTGGTTGGCCAAACTTGCCGTGATTAACAGTAACTTCTGTACCAAGTTCCTGACCTTGGGGGCGTGATCGTAGGGTCAGCTTGCTCATCGTCGCAATACTAAACAGCGCCTCACCGCGGAAGCCATAACTGTGGAGCTGTTCAAAGTCGAGGGTAGTACGAAGCTTGTTTGTGGTGTGTTGTTGGAGTGCCAGCTCCAACTCTTCCGCGGGGATGCCTTGGCCGTTGTCGCTGACGAAGATCCGTTGTCTGCCGCCATCCTCCAATGTTATCTGGATCTCGGTAGCGTCGGCATCAAGTGAGTTTTCTAGGAGTTCTTTGACGATAGTCGCTGGTCGTTCAATTACTTCACCCGCAGCAATCAAACTGACAATTGAAGGAGAGAGCAGCTGGATAGGTTGTCGAGGGGTGGTACTCATCTTGTCTCGGCTCTTTTTTTCCACAGTGCTAAAAGATTCAGTGCTTCAAGGGGAGTAAGTTGATCAAGGGAAAGCTGTCTGAGTTCGGACAAGAAGAGTTCAGCTTGGAGATGCGGGGCCGGGGAAGTTTCAGAGGGAGACCGTGCTTTTTGTGAAGACTTCCGTACGGGCACGGCTTGATTTTTTTCTACATACTGTTGACTCCGTTCTAGCTGGGAGAGAAGCTCCGTGGCTCGTTTAGTCACTTCCGCCGGAATGCCTGCCAGTTGGGCCACGGCCAAACCATAACTGTGAGAAGCGCCACCTTCTTTGAGTGTGTACAGAAAGACGGGTTGTTGATCCTGCTCAGTCACAGCCATGTGAGCATTTCGGATTTTGTCAGGAAAGCTGTCCGCCAAAGTCTGCAGCTCGTGATAATGCGTTGCGAAGAGGGTTTTGGGTCCGCGGGGGCTTTTAATCAATGATTCCGCAACTGCCCAGGCGATACTAATTCCGTCGTAGGTACTGGTTCCACGGCCAATCTCGTCCATGATTACCACGCTTCGTTCCGTGGCTGACTGTAAGATCTGTGCTGTCTCGACCATCTCCACCATAAAGGTAGATAACCCTGCCGTAATCATGTCAGCAGCACCACTACGAACAAAGACACGATCAGTTAAGCTGATATTGGCCTGTTTGGCTGGCACATAACAGCCGATATGAGTCAGAATCACAATCAGTGCGACTTGTCGCATCAGTACCGATTTACCTGCCATATTGGGACCGGTCAACAACAATAACTGCCTGCGGGCAGGATCAAGCGTAACGCTATTTGGCACAAAACGATGTTGCAGGATTTCTTCAACTACCGGATGGCGACCGTCGATAATCTCCAGCTCACCGGTAGTATTTAGACTGGGACGGGTATAGTGACGGAGCAGAGAGATCTCAGCAAAGTTGGCCAGACAGTCCAGCGTGGCGACTGCATTGGCAGCCGCTTGAATAGTAGCGACGTTGTCTTTGACCCGTTCAACTAGCCGGAGGAATAAATCATATTCAATTTTATCTGTTTTTTCTTTTGCACCAAGTATTATTTCCTCGTGCTTTTTGAGTTCTGGTGTGATAAATCGTTCGGCGTTGACGAGCGTCTGCTTCCGCAAGAAGTAATCAGGGACAAGCGAGAGATTTGCTTTACTTACTTCAATGTAAAACCCAAAAACTTGATTGAAGCGGATTTTCAAAGTATTGATGCCGGTCTTTTGTCTTTCTGTCAGTTCCAGCTCTGCAATCCATTCCTGACTATGTTGCACAACTTGGCGAAGTTCATCGAGTTGATCATCGATACCTGTTTTAATGACATTTCCTTGGCGCGGATCAAAAGCGGGATCATCCAATAGATAACTATCAAGGGTGTGACGAAGCTCAAGTAGCGTGTCAGTAATTTCCTCAATGTATTGATGGAAAAGTGGACTACCGGTTTCCTCAATGGTTCGACGGACGGCCCAGAGTTCACTAAGCATATCCACTAGACTGCGAAGGTCCTTGGGAGAGCCCTGCTTCAAGACGATTCGAGAGAGCAACCGCTCAATATCAATGATCTGTTGCAAGTGTTGCTGAAGTTGTTTGAGCTGATCGGGATGAGTCAGGAAAAACTCAACTTTGTCCAGCCGTTGTTCAATTGTGACGATGTCATTGAGTGGCTGTCGTAGCCAATTACGCAGCAGCCGGCCACCCATCGCAGTTTTGGTGTGGTCAATTAATTGAATCAAGGTATTGATCTGGGGGTGACGTTCGGTACTGCTCAAGGAACTAAACAGCTCCAAGTTCGAGATTGTGGAAGGATCCATTTCCAGATGACTTGGGGTAATAAGTGTCTTTGGCAATTGAAGATGAGGGAGAACCATCTTTTGGGTGGACTCCAGATATTGAATCAACGCAGCTGCTGCTTGAATTGTTAAATCACTACGTAACAGGGGGTGAGTGATACTTGCTGTACCAAACTGCTGACGGAGAGTCTCCAGCCAGGAATCAGGCTCGGTCGGCCAATCCGGATTGGAGGTCAGGTACGTAAAGTTGTGTTCTAGAAGTTGATAGAGTGCTTTTGTTTCCTTGACTGTCGGGCTGACCACAACTTCGGCAGGATGGAGCAAGCTTTCGAGCTGCTGAAGAGGTTCTTTTAAAGAAAGGAGGTAAGAGTCTTGGTCAAAAAACTCTGTGGCTTTTTGGGTTTTTCCTTGGCCTCTTGGGATCTCTAGCTTGATCTCGCTGACCAAAACTTGACCGGTTCCCAGGTCGGCAGCAGCGGCTGCCAGGATTTGGCGCCCGAACGTTAGGAAGAGGATGTAGAGATGTTCGTTTTTACTCAGGTTTTTTTCGTCCAGCACAGTGCCTGGAGTTACGATCCGAATCACCTCACGTTCGACCAAGCCTTTTCCAGGTTCGGTCATCTGTTCGCAGATTGCTACTTTCTTGCCGGCCTGGACGAGTTTGTAGAGATAGTTGTCCAAGGCATGATAGGGAATACCCGCCATCGGAACTCGACCGTCTTTGCCACGTGCGCGGGCAGTCAGGGTAATATCTAGAATCTCAGCCCCTTCCTCAGCATCTTCAAGAAACATCTCGTAAAAATCACCGAGTCGATAGAGCAGAATGCAGTCCGCGTACTGGGCTTTAATCCGCAGATACTGCTGCATCATCGGAGTGGTAAATTCAGTAACATGGTCAGACATAGTACAACAATATCATCTTCTGTCCAAACTAGCAGTGCAGCTGTGATCAGCGGTACAATGAAGATAATGCCCAAGCTAGATTTGCTCAAGATCGCAACTCAATCTCCTGACGAAGTCGTTGCTCTCCTGCAGACTACCGAGAATGGTTTAAGCTCAACTCGAGCTGCTGAGCTAATGGCAGAGTATGGCCCGAATTGTCTTACCGCGCAATCGAAACATTGGTGGCAAGTTCTCCTCCGACAAATAAAATCACCATTTATCTATGTGTTGCTTTTTGCAGCTGTTCTTGCCCTGGTATTAGGCGAGTTTCTCGACGCGGGGATGATCGTCACATTTGTGGTCATCAACTCACTGCTTGGTTTTTTCCAGGAGTATCGCTCCGAACAAGCACTGAAACTTCTGCAAAAATATACCGTTAATCACACCCGCGTTCTCAGAGACGGTCAAGAAAAACTCATTGATAGCACGGAGCTTGTTCCTGGAGATGTGATTCTGTTGGCTCCGGGCGATATCGTACCTGCTGATGCCAGGGTTTTTTCTTCACATAACTTAATGGTGAACGAGTCGGTTTTAACTGGGGAGTCTGTGCCCGTTGAGAAGAGCTGTGAAGCGACTGAGAAAATTCCCAAACAAGTTATCGAAGCACGGTGTTTACTGTTTTCGGCAACCAGTGTGCTGCGCGGATCGGCCAAAGCAGTCATTCTGGCGACCGGAAAACACAGCTACGTTGGTCAGATTGCTAAGTTAACGGTAGAGTCAGCCCACCAAAGTAGCTTTGAGAAAGGGATGAGTCGGTTTAGTACTTTTGTGTTGAAGTTGGTCGTTGTCACTTTAGCCTTCCTGATGGTGGCAAATGTCTTTGTCAAATCGGAAACCGCTGATGTCATTGAATTGATTATCTTTTCAATCGCTCTGGCGACCGCAGTCATCCCGGAAGCACTCCCATTGGTGATCACCTTCTCACTCTCAAGAGGAGCAGTACGCTTGGCTAAGCATAAAGTGGTGGTGAAACGGCTCTCAGCCATCGAAGACTTGGGTGGCATTGAAGTGTTGTGCACTGACAAAACGGGAACTATTACGCGCAATATTTTGACGGTCAGCGGCCTCTTTGCCCAAGGTGGACCACGCAATGATGAACAAGTATTCACCGTGGCAGCACTGGGTATCCCGGCCCAGATGCAACATCCAGATCCGTTTGATTCAGCCATTACAGAGGCAGTCAAGGAGCAAAGTATCTCTCTGCCGGGAATGAAACAGCTGGCTGAACTACCATTTGATCCTCAACGCCGCCGTAACAGCGTCCTTCTTGAAGATTTACACTCCAATCGAAAGACACTTGTGGTCCGGGGTGCGGTAGAAGCAGTCTTGCCGCACTGCAAAAATGTTCATGCGTCAGAGCTTAAGCGTATCCAGGAGTGGGTGCAGCAACAAGGCCGGGAAGGGAAGCGCGTCATTGCCTTAGCAGAGCGTCCTTATCAGCATCATAATCTGGACAAGTACACCACTGAGATTGAGGAGAAACAGCTGGACTTTGTCGGTTGTTTGGCCTTCAGTGATCCGCTCAAGTCCACAGCCACCTCGGCAATTGCCAAAGCAAAAGAACTGGGTGTCCAAGTCAAGATTCTGACCGGGGACAGCCCTGAGGTAGCAGGGGCGATCGCTCAGGAAGTAGGGTTGATCAGCAGCTTAGATCAAGTGATGACCGGAGCAGCACTGGAGGAAATGACTCCTGCGGCCCAGCACGCGGCTGTGCTGAAGCATCATGTTTTTGCCCGTGTCTCGCCTCAACAAAAGTTTACGATCATTCAGCTCCTCCAGGAAAAGCATGAAGTGGGCTACTTGGGTGAGGGAATTAATGATGCGCCCGCTCTCAAAGCGGCGAATGTCTCATTGGCTGTCCAAGGCGCTAGTGACATTGCTAAAGATACTGCCGATGTTATTCTGCTCAACAGTAGTCTCAGAGTGATTGTGGACGGAATTCAGGAGGGAAGAGAAGTCTTTGCCAACACGATTAAGTATGTCCGGCTAACAATGGCGTCCAACTTTGGTAACTTTTTTGCGGTGGCAGTGGCCTCGTTTATCGTTAACTACCTGCCGATGTTGCCCGTCCAGATTCTACTCGTTAACCTTCTGACGGACTTTCCGCTGATCGCTGTTGCTACAGATTCGGTTGACCCCATCGATACGCGTAAACCGGAAAAGTACGATATTAAAGATTTTGCTTTAATCTGTACCTTCCTCGGTATTGTCAGCTCGCTTTTTGATTTTCTGTTCTTTGGATTTTTCTCTCGGATTTCTGCGCCGGTGCTCCAAACAAACTGGTTTATCGGCAGCGTACTCTGTGAACTGATTTTGTTCTTCTCGCTCCGATCGCGGTTGCCATTCTTCAAAGCAAAGTTTCCGTCACTTTTTGTCTTTATCCTCACAGTGTTGGCTTGTGTCAGTGCAGTGATCTTGCCATATACTTCATTTGGCCAGGCCGTGTTCCACTTTGAAGCGCCAACACAAGCATATCTGCTATTGACATTAAGTCTCGTTTTTGCGTATTTTGTGACTACGGAGCTGGTCAAATTACTTTACTATCGGGTTTTCGAACGGAAACAGGAAGAGCTTGAAGTATGAAGTTATTTCACCAAAATTCCTTCCTTATGATCGGGGTGATCGCAGCTCTTCTGATTTTGGCTGTATCGCTCCTTTCGTATATTTTCTTTGCCAGGGAGACGGAAACGCCCAGTGTCGTCACTCCTGAAAATCCCGACGGGATCCAACGTGCCTGCACCATGGAAGCCAAGATTTGTCCGGACGGAACAGCAGTGGGTAGAACTGGCCCTAACTGCGAGTTTGCGCCGTGTCCTTAAGCGCTGAGTTCTTCTATAATGAGTTCTGCCATGCCCAACTCCGATGTCAAAGTAGTGGAAAAAGAGATCGAAGGAGAAATCGAGACTGTCATTGACGAGGCTCGGGTAGTTAACTTCTCGGACGCCGTATTTGCTTTTGCAGCCACCTTGCTGGTTTTGAAGATTGACCTTCCCAACTTAACCATTGAACAGGCAACCACAGGCCTGCCACAGATGCTGATCCAGCTGTGGCCATCCTACTTTGCCAACATCATTAGCTTTGTCCTGATTGCCTACTACTGGATCAATCACCATGCCTTGTTCCGAATGATTAAGAAGTTCAACGTTGAGATTGTCTGGATCAATATCCTGTTTCTGATTTGTATCGCGTTTTTACCGTTCCCGGTAGATTTATTCGGGGAGTACAGTACCGTTGCTTCTGTAGTGATGTTTTACGCTGCCAGTTTAGCAATTACTGGCTACTTGCTCTCATTTATGTGGTGGTATGCGGCTTGGCCTGGGAAGTTGGTAGATTCCAAGATGTCGTCCCGAAGAAGGCGATACTATCTGCTGCGTAACTTAATGGCCCCTGTGATCTTTACTATTTCAGTTCCGATTGCGTACTTTGATCATATTTGGGCAAGATTTTCCTGGATTTTGTTGATTGTGGGCTTGATCGTGATCCACAAGGCTTACAAGTATAAGCACTTGAGTAGAATAGAAGAAGCAGTCCTTTAGGAGCTTTTTTTATTTTCTGTACGATCGTGAGACGCGAAAAATCTCTCTTTCATTTCTTTACGTGACAACTCTGGTGGAATAAAGTCGGCCAACTTGATATGGACATGATGAGTGTGATTTTTGATCTCCGCTCGTCGCAGTCGAAGGCGACGAATCAGGAGCTGAATGACTTGCGAGGCTTGCTGACCCTCGGGAACCTTAGGCATCACCTGCTCAGCTCCGGAGATATTAAGAACGGCCAACGGAACATTGTTGTGACGAGCCAGGGAAACAGGCAGATCTTCCACGGGTGCTCCCAAGGTGCGAGTGCCCTGGGGATAAATGGCTAAAGATCGTGGGGTACCCTCCTCGGGTCTCAGCAGCTGCCCCATCTCTTCAAGCTGAGTACGCATCGAGCCCACTGTCAGATTCTGACGATCAAAAAGATAGGGCTCACCCGCAACTGCCCGGGCAATCAGTCGGCTGAAACGGCTCTGCCACGTATCTTTGGCCGACACAAACTGGAGATTATTCAGCGTGGCCGGACTCAGCTGTTCAATTGCCTTATAGACATACAGTGAATCCGGATGACCAGTATGAGGAACGGCGGAGAAGACAATTGGCTCTGTGGGACCGTTTGCCAGATAAGTATTAAGCTGAGTCTGGGCAGTCTCATCTGTCTCAATAGTGAGCTCCACGATCAGCAGCCACAATAAAAAATCAATTAAGTGACTTTGGGCAAAGTTGACAGCGTTTTCTTTACCGCGCTGGAGGTGTTCAGAAACAGCAGGCATAAGAGAGGGAATCATAACACTTTCCGGCAAATAGACTCATGAAGCTTTATTACTTCACCCAATCAGTGATCTCAGTGAAGTCATAGGGGCGTTGGCTGTCGGTGAAGATATAGCTTCGGTCCTCAAGTACAGGATAGTTCGTGCCAAAGTAGTAATTAAAGAGTAGGCGGAAGGTATTAACGGGTGTCTCTACTTGAGTAATGCCAATGGAGGCATAATCCGCAGGTGTGACGGGACTGTTTTTGTCAGTCAGATAAAACGCGTTCAAGATACGGCCGTGGATCTTGTAGGCATCCTTGCCCGGAGTGTCGATGTACTTGGTGTCATTGAAGTACTGGGCTGGCAAAAATGGCCCTTCGTCCGACTGGAAGATGATGACGACCGGACGGTCAGTTGTTTTTTGAATGACTTCGGTCAATTCCGTCATGATCTTGTTGGCACACTTAGTTTGGTCAATATAGCCGAGGTCCTCGGTGCGACGGCGGACTTCCTCAAAAGAAAGCTGTTGGCAATCGGCTGCACTGATGTACGGCGGATGGGGCAGGAGGTAATGGGCAAAGATAAACTTCGGGCCGGGTTCTGCAGCCAGCTCCTTGAGTTTTTCGGTTTTGAAGAGAACGTTCGCCGCTTTCATCTCCAGGAGCTTAACCCCGGTAAAGAGCTGGGAGCCATTGATTTTTCCCATTACGGCATTGAGTAAGGTGTTCTCATAGAGGAAAGACTCGAACTCGTTGAGGTCAAGGAAAAGGTTGAAGTTTGCTTGAGCGAGCGAACTGGCTTTTGTTGGTTCCCAGCTGCTTCCTAGCTGATAGTAGGTGTAGCCTTTTTCTGTCAAGAACTCCGCCACCTCAGTATCGTCGAGCAGCTCTTTATAAAGGACGGACTGGTCTGAGTAAGTCGGCCCGAGGACGTCTTTCAGGAAGGTGAGGTGACTCATGCTGAGTGAAGAGCTCAGAGAGAGGAAGGTCGTAGGGTAGTTGGCGATACTTTGGTCGGCAATCAAAAAATTCTTTGTGCGGAGGGAGTCGAGGAACTCGGTGTTATCAAAGTCAAAGTATGTAGAAGCGATCGTTTGGTTGGGATAGCGATCAAAAACGACGTAGTAGATATCGGGATAGGTGGCAGTGTCTGTGTTTTGGTACTCCGCATCTTTAATATGCTGCTGTGCCATGTAGTTCTTTAGATTTTGAAGAGCAATCATGCGTTTCACTTCAAAGGGAACAAGCGGCAAGAGATTGATGAGTAGCAACGTTACGGCAGCAACATTCAGGAAGGCAGTGACGATCTCTACCGGTTTCTTAACCAATAAAAGTCCGATTAACGTACCTACTAAGACCACTCCGTAGCCACCGATCAGTAGAAGGTGTGGCCCGAGCGGAATAAGTTGGAAAACACCATGATTCGCCGCAAACAAAAAACTGTGCCCGTACGAAAAGAAGGCGATCAGCCAGACGCTCGTCATGATGCTAGCCTTTTCTTTGTTTCTGAATACCGCCAAGCTGACCAACCAGCTGGCTAGGGCAAAGAGGAGTACATACACCACGGGTCGAGCCATAAGTACAGGCCAGGCCTCGCGGACGTTATGGGCATACAGAATCAAGACCGGCAAGATCGCAAAGAGAAGAGGATGAAGGAAGTAGTTTTTCTTCATTTGGCAGTCATTAAGTACAGCGTCCGCTGGGACTCCGGGATAGCAGTTTTCTCCACAATCTTGAAGAAGTTCGAGAACTGTTGTTCAAAATTTTCTTGAGAGTAAGAGTCAAAAATATCCTGGCGGGTGGCAAGCAGTTTCTGTACCTGAGAGTCTGACTTAGGAACAAACTCAATAATCAGCGCTTTTCCTATTCGACGGCAAAACTCGGCAATCTGGGTAAATGGAACGTTGTTAGAGATAGCCATGTGGTGGATCAGCGCCAGTGCCATGACCAGATCCGCGGGACCTCGCTCGATGAGCGAAGCTCGCTCAATATTTGCCCAACCCAGCGCCGGACTGGGATTCGTCAAGTCGATGATCAGGGGTAGTAAGTTTTTTTGCTGATGATGCTTCACAGAGAGATAGTTTTTCTCGACAGCAACGGGATCCAGGTCACTTGAAACGGTGAAGATCCCTTTTTGGCTGGCCACTCGACTGAACTCTCCGGTATTGGCACCAATGTCCCAGACAGTTTGAGGTTTAATCCGCTCGAGATACTTCTCCACGAGGCGTTTTTTATTGAGAAAAGCCTCGTCCGAGTAGTTAGTAAAGGTATAGTACTCACCCCATTCCGTATTTTTGTCACCGTACGTAAGTGACTGAATCAACGTCTGCAGGCTATCGATGATTCCCAGCTGAGCAAGCTTACTGAGTCCCAGTGACTGAGTCGGAGCTTTGTCTCGGGCGGCAGCGAACTTTTGTTGGTTCCTGGCATGCAGATGAATATGAGAGGCAATCGGCAGGGAAAGATAGGTGTGCTTAGGGAGGAGTTTACTGACCAGATCAAGCGGAATCCCGTCAATATACACCCGGAGAAGTTGGGCCAGACGAATGTCTACCAAGCTCATCAGCAGCAAAGGGCCGAGAAAGTGCTGACAGAACTGTCGGTATGCTACCCATGGCTTGCCCGATTCATAGATCTCAAAGGACAGCAGATCGATAAACACCGCTTTGTCATTCAGAAACTGAACGTTGTAGGCGCTGGCATCTTTGAGCGTCATCCCGTGCTCGAGAGCCGTCTTTTGCAAAGTGAGGGTGAGAAGCGCGGCATCCTTGAGCTGACTGAAAGTCCACTCATAGGGATACGAGATGAAGGGCAGCTTTTCAGTCCGGAAGGTCGCATAGGCGCCCGGCAGTTGAGGTTTCTTTAATCGAGTGTGAGGTAAAAGCATGCCTTCTTGAGTCAAAGTATCAAAAAGGCCAGAGGTGAAAAGTGTATCTAAATGTGGCTGAAAAGAAGGATTTACTTGGCGAAAAACTGTGTTGTCTTGATAGTAGATAACACCGCTCGGATCTCGAAACGAGCTTGGCTCGTAGTTAATCGGTTTTTTGTTCGCTGCCATCTTTCTTCTTTTTACCGAATAAGCTTTGGAGGCGGGACTTAATCTGGTGCCAGTAGACCTTGGCCACATAGCCACCACCGACTAAAAAACCGATCGCGATCTGAGTGATGTAACTACCAGTCCCCGGATCGAGGTACGCATGGACCGGTGTGGCGCCGACAAACAGGAAAGCAGTCAGAAAAAGGACGATCTCAATCATTTGCACAGTGTACCAAAAAACGCTGAAATTGCACCCAGAACTCGGGATAACCAGATGTTACAATTCAGCTCATGAATCTCTCGATCGGAATTGTTGGTTTACCAAACGTGGGGAAGTCCACCTTATTTAATGCGCTGCTCAAGCAGCAAGTGGCTCTGGCAGCCAACTATCCGTTTGCCACTATTGAGCCGAATGTGGGAGTAGTGCCGGTGCCCGATGCCAGGCTGAAAAAACTGTCCGAGGTAGTGCACAGTGACAAGATTGTGCCAGCCGTGGTGGAGTTTGTGGATATTGCGGGACTGGTTAAAGGTGCCAGCAGCGGTGCCGGACTGGGGAATCAGTTTTTGTCACACATTCGGGAGACTCTGGCTATTTGTCATGTACTGCGAGGATTTAGCGATCCGGATATTATTCGCGAGGGGAGTGTTGACCCGCTTGCAGACCTGGAAACGATCAGGACAGAGCTGCAGTTAGCCGACCTGGCGACTTTAGAAAAACAAACTCCACCCAAAGGCAGTACCTCACCGGCCGATAAAAAACGCTGGGAGTCGATTGAGAAGCTCAAGAAGGCAGTCAGCGACGGTAAGATGGCGCATCTGGTAATCGAAACAGAGGAAGATGAAGAAGTTGCCAAACAGCTGGCGCTGCTGACGGCCAAGCCAGAGCTTTTCGCGATCAACGTGGATGAGACGGCTCTCAAGTCCGCCGAAGAGACGCACCAGGAGTATGCCCGGAAGCTTGGTGCTGAACCAAAACAGGTGGTGATTATTTCCGCCAAAGTCGAGAGTGAGCTCTCGGCGCTCGGAGAGGAAGACCAAGCTCTTTTCCTGGCTGAGCTGGGCGTTGAACAGAGCGGATTGGAACGGCTTATTCAAGCTGCATACAAAACGCTCGGTTTGCAGAGCTTTCTGACGGCTGGGGAAAAGGAAGTTCGTGCCTGGACAATTAAGGCAGGGGCCAATGCTGTCGAAGCAGCGGGCGAAATCCACACCGACTTTATCAAGAAGTTTATTCGGGCTAACGTAGCCAGCTATCCTGACTTTGTGGCAGCTGCAGGGTGGAAAGGTGTCAAAGAGCAGGGAAAACTCCGGACAGAGGGCCGTGACTACATCATGCAGGAAGATGACGTAGTCGAGTTTATGATCGGCAGCTAAGGAGAAAACGGGCAAGAAGCCTTCCCAAAGAGCGAAAATAGCCAAACTCATGCTCATTTCCTACGGTTTTTGTAAGGTGGGAACAGTAAACTCCTGGTAATTATCAATAATTCAAGGAGGTCCGGTTTCCTACATACTTCAGCTTCGTACTCAGTCAGCCAGATCTTGTGGTAAAATACTCCAAGTTTGCTTTATACCGAAGGTATCGGTATATCCAGATGTATCCGAGGCAAACACAGAAAGGAGAATATGGATACGGTCAAACGCAACTACGAGCTGACCTACATCTTGCCAGGTTCTTTAACCGACAATGAGGTCGCTCAGCTAAAGACTCAGGTTGAGCAGATCCTGAAAAAATATAATGCTCAAATCCTCAAGAATGAAGACTGGGGGCGTCGTCCCTTGGCTTACACCATCGTTCACGAAGGAAAGAAACAAAATGAAGGTGTTTACACCCACATTGTTCTTGCCCTTGAGCCCTCAAAAGCTCCCCCCTTTGAGCGAGAAGTGTATCTGTCCAACTTGGTTATGCGACATCTCTTAGTTGTTGCTGAAGAAGAAGCAGAGGAAGCTACCCCTGAAGCATAAAGAAGAGGAGATAGTATGTCAGCTCGATCTTTGAACAAAGTCATGTTAATCGGGAATCTCACCCGGGATCCCAACATGCGGTATACCCCAACTGGTTCAGCAGTCTGTAGCTTTAGTATTGCTACCAACCGTAGTTGGACCCCCAGCGATGGTGGTGAAAAGCAAGAAAAAGCCGACTACCATAACATCGTAGCCTGGTCCAAACTGGCTGAAGTGTGTGGGCAGCTGCTCCACAAGGGCGATAAGGTATATGTCGAAGGTCGATTGCAGACTCGCGAATGGCAGAATAAAGAGGGTCAGGATCAACGGACTACTGAAGTGGTCATCGATAACATGATCCTACTCAACTCCCGAAGCGGCGTGTCTCAGAATACTTCTGATGACGTGAGCTTTGGAGATGATCAGTCTGCCGCTCCGGCTGCTCCTGCAAAGTCCAAGAAGTCTAAACCAAAAGCCGCAGAGGAAGCCCCCAGCGATGATGTCAGCGCTGTGGAGGATATCTCTGAGGAGATCGATATTCCATTTTAAGGAGTCACTATGTCAGCTAACATCAAGAACATCAGTTTCAGCTACAAGGATGTCAAGAACTTGCGCCGTTTCATGACTGAGCAAGGATACATTCTTCCCAGAGCCAAAACTGGTCTGACCCAAAAACAGCAAAAGCGCTTATCCCGAGCAATCAAACATGCTCGCCACTTAGCGTTGTTGCCATTCACTCAGACAGTCTAAGTAAAACATCTCGCTCAAGCTCAGAACGCGCAAGCATGAGTTCAATCTCAATGCTACAATGGGACGCTATGCCGAACCAAGCCCCTCAAGCTAAGCAAGTTCTCATTGCAGCCCTCCTTGTACTACTTGGCGGGGTAGTAGGGTACAAGCTACGTGGAAATGAAAATATTCCTATCCTGACACCGCTGCTTTCCAAAGCCCGTGTCGTCAAAGTAGAGAACACCCAACAGCCGGAAGAGTACAAAAATGTGGACTTTGGTCAGTTCTGGGATGTCTGGAAAATTCTGGAGCAGACGTACTTGGAACCGGAAAAAGTTCAACCCAATGAGATGGTCAACGGAGCTATTCAGGGAATGACCGCTTCGCTTGGTGATCCATACACCGTCTTTCTTCCTCCTGAAGAGCAAAAGCGCAGTGAAGAAGATTTGTCCGGAGCTTTCTATGGCGTTGGTATCCAACTTGGATATATTGATAACATCCTGGCAGTAGAGACCCCGCTGAAAGGTTCTCCTGCAGAGCAAGCCGGCATTAAGGCTAAAGACCTGATCATCCATGTCAAAGACAGCAAGATCGACACTGACACCACTGGCTGGAGTCTCTCTGAAGCTGTCGACAAGATCCGAGGCGAGCGTGGCAGTAAAGTAACGCTGACTCTTATTCGGCGTGACGACAAGCCTGATCCATTTGAGGTGACTTTAGTTCGTGATGAAATTATCGTGCCTTCAGCGGAGCTGAGTTATGTCGATCTTTCTAATGGCCAAAAAGCGGCGGTCATTACCTTGAGTCGTTTTGGTGAGCGAACTGCTGCTGAACTCAACACAGCCATTGAGAGTATTCGCCAGCAGTCTCCTAAGGTCGCCGGGATTATTTTAGACATGCGGAACAATCCAGGCGGATTCTTAGACGGAGCAGTAGATGTGGGGAGTGAGTTCATCCGTGACGGCGTGATCGTCACCCAACAAGGTCGTAGCTCTGGCCGCGACTATATTGCCAAAGGAAATGCTCGTTTGGCCGAGTATCCGGTCGAGGTGGTAGTGAACGGGGGAAGTGCCTCAGCTGCTGAGATCGTTGCTGGCGCGCTTCGTGATCGACGCGGAGCCAAGCTGATCGGAGAGAAAACCTTTGGGAAGGGAACTGTCCAGGATGCTTTACGGCTTCCGAATGGGGCTGGTCTTCATGTTACTATTGCTAAGTGGATCCTCCCCAAGGGCGACTGGATTCAAACCACCGGCATCCCGGTAGACGTTGAGGTCAAGGATGACCCCAACACCCCAGCTGATGAAGTCTTGCTCAAGGCACAAGAAGAGCTGCTGAAGTAGGTTGGAGTAGGTCGCTGTCCTGAGAGTATCAATCGACGCGCTTTACAAATCCTGAGAAAATTTTCAGGTATTTCTCAAAGTTCAGTGTTACTATATCACCGGTATTCGGAGGTATATGAGGTCTTCACACAAAGGATTTTTACTTGGTGCAGCGATCTCGCTGTTGGTGATTGTTTCTTTTCTGGTGGGTGGTTTGGCTGACCGGGTCTTTGTTCTGAAGCCGGTTGATTGGCTGCTTCGCTCTTCCCGGGTTCCGCTTTTGTCACAAGGAGCAACAGGGCAGAGTTCTTCTGCTACTCCCTTGAATGCAGATGAGCGTTCCACGGTAGATATTGCCAACAAGGCTTCCGAATCAGTCGTCACTGTAGCAATCAAACGGCAGCGTTCGACATCTTCACGTCTTTTCCTGAGTCCATTTTCTCCGTTTGAACTCCCGCGGTCTTCTGGGGAACCCCAGGAGGAAAAACGGGATATTGGGACCGGTTTTGTCGTTACCACGGACGGTTTGATCGTGACGAACAAACACGTTGTCGATAGTTCAGGAGAGTTCCTGGTGATTGACCGGGAGAATAACGAACACCGTGTGCTCAATATCTATCGTGATCCGGCCAATGATTTAGCAATTCTCAAGGTAGAGGGGCTCCAAGCTCCGCAACTAGAACTGGGTGACTCGGATGCTCTCAAGGTGGGGCAACAAGTTATTGCTATTGGCACAGCCTTGGGTGAGTTTCGCCATACCGTCACTACTGGGGTAGTATCTGGACTGGGGCGGGGGATCGAGGCTGGTGATCCCTTCGGAAACTCTGTCGAAGCGCTAGAAAACGTCATTCAAACGGATGCAGCAATTAACCCCGGCAACTCCGGTGGCCCGCTGCTGGATAGCAGTGGAAAGGTAATAGGGGTGAATGTGGCTGTCTCGGCTGCAGGACAAAATATCGGTTTTGCTATCCCCATTAACGTCATCAAAGCTTCTCTGGAAAACTTTAATCAAACGGGTCAGTTCGACCGCCCCATTTTGGGGATCCGTTATCAAATAATTTCCGAACGAGCAGCATTAGCAAATGAAGTACCGCAAGGTGCCTATGTTGTCGAAGTGATTCCGGACTCGGCAGCCAGCGAGGGACAACTCCAAGCTGGTGATATCCTGACTGAGTTCGATGGGCAAAGCCTGAAAAACGCTGAGATCCCACAACTTCTGAACAAGATGAAAATCGGTCAAAAGGTCAAACTTAAGTACTGGCGTAGCGGGGAAACAAAGGAAGTAGAGGTCACCTTACGATCCGAGCAGCCTGCTGCGAACAGTCAATAAGACTTCTTCGAGATCACCTTCCACAATACCTTCCAGGTTGTACCACGATTCATTAATGCGGTGGTCAGTAACGCGGTTTTGGGGATAGTTATAGGTGCGGATCTTCTCGGCTCGCTGCGCTCGCCCAATCGCGCTCCGTGCTTCACCCATCGCCGCGGCTCGTTCTTCCTCTTGGATTTCCCAGAGTTGACCTCGTAGCATTTCCAGGGCAATCTCGCGATTCTGAGCTTGACTCCGTTCCTGGCGAGAGCTGACCGTGATTCCGGTGGGGAGGTGAGTCAATCGGGCAGCCGAGTTGACTTTGTTGACGTTCTGGCCGCCAGCACCCCCAGCCCGCATGAACTGCCACTCCAAGTCACTTTCCTTAATTTCAATGGCATTTTTCTTGACCTCAGGAATAATAGCCACACTGGCTGTCGAAGTATGGACGCGACCTTGTGCTTCGGTCACCGGCACCCGCTGTACCCGGTGAACGCCTGACTCAAAGCGGAACAGGTCATAGGCGGAAAGGAGGGTAGAGCCATTTTCAGGCTCGGCTTCTGGTAAAGCCACCTCGGTCTTGCCTTTAACTTTAATTACCATCTCGTCTAAAAACTCGACTTTCAGGCTTGTCCGCTCAATATAACGCAGATACATACGGAGCAGATCCTCAGCCCAAATTTTGGCTTCGTCGCCGCCAGCACCTTGCCGAATCTCAATGATACAGTTAGTAATCTGGATGGAGCCGGAGCTTCCGGCTTCGTCATCTGTATCAAGCTGCGCTGCGGCAGCCTGCAACTGTCGATACTCTTCTTCCAGCTGAGCCAACTCCTGGCGCGCCAACTCGCCAAGCTCGGGATCTTCCACCAAAGCTTTGTTTTCTGTGATGCGCTTCTCAAGCATCTTAAGCTGATACTGATATGGATTCACACTATTCATACGTAAAAATCTACTTCAACTGTAGCCGAGTTGATACAAAAACACCAGCAAGCGGCTCGCTGGCTGGTGTCTCAGATGTTTCAATGCTAAGCAGCTTTTTTGACTGCTTTCAGGCGATTCTGCTCATTTTGGAGCAGCTGCTTGTACGTAAGTGGCTCTGACTTCGTTTCCTCAACGGTCTCGACTTTGTCGGTCTTTTGCTTGGTTTGTTTGGCGGCCTGTTTCTGTTGAGCGACATTCATCTTCTGCATGAAGCGGTCCACACGACCCTGGCGGTCGACGAACTTCATTTCACCAGTATAGAAAGGGTGACAAGCACTGCAGATGTCGACCGTGATCTCATCTTGCTGAGAACCGGTATAAAAAACGTTGCCACAGCCACAAGTGACCTTGGCTTGATGAGTCCATTTGGGATGGATATTTGCTTTCATAGGTGTCCTTTTGTGACTCGCTCGTATACGAGTCAGACAGAAGTGGTATTTTAGCACAACTTGGCAGAAAAGGCTATCTGAAGCACCCGGCTGAGTGGGCAGAGGGAGGATCAGTTCTTGCGGATCACTTCCACACACTCCTCGAGGGAGAGAAGGGTTTGGGCACCACTCGCAAGGGTCTTGAGGGTGACTTTTTGGGCGGCCCGCTCCTGTTCACCGACCACCACCACATAGGGAATCTGCTTTTGATCGGCCAGCTTAAACTGTTTGGCCAGTTTATCTATGGCAGGGTAGACCTCTACAGAGATGCCTGCGGCTCGGAGCTGCTGCGCCACCTCTAGAGAGCCAGCTACATCCGTCTCGCTCATCACCGCAACCAAGATACGTGTGCCTTGTCCTTCCAGCGGGATCAAGCCGAGTTGGTCAGCCGCCTCTACAGTCCGATCAAAACCGATTCCAAAACCCACGGCTGGCATCTGATAACCCGCTAGATCATTAATCAGGTTGTCATACCGTCCACCGCCGCCGACCGAGCCGACGGTGT
>JACFOI010000037.1 GCA_019454415.1 Patescibacteria group bacterium
AGCGAGGTGGAACCAACTCTTCCCTTCTCGAACAGAGTCTTGAAACGCCTTAGCGCTGACAATAATGCCCGGGCAACTGGGTGTGAAGATAGGTCGAGGCCAGAACAAAGTGCTTTTTTTTATGCCAATTTTCACTTCACTACACCTTGATTCTTTCCCTCATCCCAAGCAGAATAGTCCCATGTCTGAAAGCTTTGACGGTCACGCTCCTGAATCCTCCAAGAAAAAATCGCGGCTGAATAAAAAGTCCCTGCTCTCCAAGCTTTTTGTGTTGGGCTTGGTTGCCGCTCTAGCCGTGGTGGCCTACCTTTATCTGAACACCCAAAAAGAGCTTGCCCGCCTCTCGACTGCCCAAGGCCAGACGGAGTTGGCACAAAAAGAGATTAAGGAAGTTACCGAGAAACTCGGTAAGCTAACCCTGTTGCCCGACGAAGAGCCGGTGATTGCGACGGTGATGGATGCCCAGCTACTTGCCACCCAGTCGGCGTTTTATCAGAATGCCGAAAATGGCGACAAGTTGGTGGTTTATCCTAAGGCACAGAAAGCCTATATCTACAGTCCAGCCAAGAATATCATTGTCAACGCCGGCCCGCTGGTTGTGGATCAGGACCAAAACAGTCGGCCGGTTCGTTTCGAGTTACGGAATGGCTCCGGGACGCCTGGTGCTGCAGCTGCTCTCAAAGACAGGCTGGAACAGCAACAACAGCTCGTTTCGGCGCTCACTGATGCCGCAAACAGCAACTACACCCAAACGCTGGTTATTCCGATCAACCCCGCTATCCAGCCTGACCAACTGACGACGTTTGCGGAGTCCTTGGGTGTAGACGCCCGGGTAGCTGCCGAGCTTCCGGCTGGGGAGGCTACCTCAGAAGCGGACATCCTGATTATTGTCGGCAGCTCTGCTTCAGATTCCCAGGCAGGGCCTCCGTCCACGCCACCCTCACAATAGGCAAACTCTCCAGGCGGACTGATCCGTTTGGTTTCCAGTTTTCCCTCAAGTTGTGGTATACTTCCCAAATCTCACAAGAAAGGGGATATTCCGCACTATGGCTAAGAAGAAAGCCGTCCAACCTGAAACAGAAGTAAACTCTCAAGTAGAGACCACTCCAACAGAAGAAGTACAAGAGCCTCAATCAGCTCCTAAAGCAACATCAACTACTGCTCCCAAAACCATGGCCGAGCTACTCGGTAATCCTGATTTTGTGATTCGTACGCCCAAAAAAGGCGAGACAGTCAGTGGCAAGATCACCGAAAAAACTCGCAAAATGTTAATGATCGACATCGGTGGCAAAACCGAGGGTCTGGTCGTTGATAAAGAGTTCGACGCAGCCCGTGACTACATCGACCAGCTCAATGTGGGCGACCAGGTCGAGGCTTACGTTCTTTCATCTGAAAACGAACGCGGACAGATTCTGCTCTCACTGAAGAAAGCCGCTATGGACACCAAGTGGGACGAGTTCACCAAGGCCATGGAAGACGGCGAGATCGTCGAAGTGAAGGGCCTGGAAGTGAACAAAGGTGGATTGATCGTCGTTATCGACGGCATCCGCGGTTTCATTCCCACCAGCCAGTTTGGTAAAGAGTACGTCGGCAATCTCCAGAAGATGAAGAATCGCAAACTCCAAGTCAAAGTTATTGAAGTCGACAAAGAGAAGAACCGTTTGATCTTTTCTGAGAAGCATGTCTCCGAAGCAGCTGAGATGGCTCAACGTGCTCAAGCACTCACCAGCGTCAAGGTCGGCGAGACCTACGAGGGCGTTGTCTCGGGCGTCATGCCGTTTGGTTTATTCGTGACTGTCTCTGTGCCGTTGTCCGGCGAAAAAGAAGAAGTCGGCCACATTGAGGGCTTGGTTCACATCTCCGAAATGAGCTGGGAAAAAGTTAACGATCCTCACGAGCTCTACAAAGTCGGCCAACACATCAAGGTCAAAGTACTGGGTGTGGAAGAGGCTGCCGGAAAACTGAACCTATCTCTCAAACAGCTGGCTGCAGATCCTTGGATCGATATCGAGAATCGTTATCCAGTCGGCACAACTGTTACCGGGACCGTTTCCCGGATTGTCCAGTTTGGCGTCTTTGTGAAGGTGGAGCCAGGTGTGGATGGTTTGATTCATACCAGCAAGCTGAGTCCTGACCAACAGTTCCAGCCCGGTGATCAAGTCACTGTGGTAGTGGAGAGTGTTGAGCCAGCCCAGCGTCGAATGAGCCTGAGTGCAGTCTTAACCGAAGTGCCTATGGGGTACAAATAAAGGAGTCTCATGGCAAAACAACGCATGATCGTCTTAGACGATCAAATCTTGATCGACATGGACTTGCTCTTCAACGCCATTGAAGAGGCAAAAGGTGACTGGCAGAAGGTAAAGCAAGACATGCAGATGTACTTGAGTGCTGTCCAAAACATGGTCGGCGATCAAGGCGATGGTCAAGACGAGTAAACAATAACAAGAGTGTTAGCGAAAAGGTAACATGGCATACGTTATTACTTGTGGAGACGAGGGTGTCCAGATTAACCAAGGCACCAGATTAGGTGTGGTCGGGGCTGGTTTCCGAGTGCCCCATTTTTCCCAGATTGTCAAAGCGCTCAAGAAAGAGCTCGGCAAAGAGATCCGGATCGCCTCCAGTGAGGAGAATGACTGGATTAAGCAGTCACTGGACCTCAATGATTGGGATCAAGTCAATGCAATGATGGAGCAACACGTTGAGGCGTTAGCAGATCGTGAAGGCCTGCTGTACGCCGGCATGCTTCCGTTTACGGATCCACGTCAGCTCAAGCATGACATTAAAGGGCACATGGTACGGCCGCAAGGTATCCATATCGCTACCAAGATTTCGTTTACCTTAGCCGGGGGAGAGCAGAAGTACCACCTCGGTTGTTTTGTTATCTCAGCGGAATGGGTCTCAGCTGTTCCTCGTGATGTTGCCGAAGAAGCGATCCTAACCCAGGTCAAGTTCTACCGCTCTCTGGTCAAGAAGCCGCTCCAGTTTACGTTTGAGGAAAACGGCGTGCTGGATGAAAAGCTCGTGGCCAAGAACAAAGCCGTCATTGAGGATATCCTTAAGAACTA
>JACFOI010000014.1 GCA_019454415.1 Patescibacteria group bacterium
TTGTCAACGATATGAGGAGGGATATCGCGGATGGTCTTCACTAAAGTCTTCCCGGCATTATAGGCAGGTAGGACTACGATTACTTTCAATTTCTTTTTCATTCGGACATCTCCTAATTCTCGTAACTGTTCCACAGACACTCATCAACAAAAAAATCGGTTGTCTCAGCAACTCTGTTGAGGTTCCCTCCGCAAAGGCGCATCAACTCTTTTTCAATTTTTTGGTTATATTCAAAGTACTCCACACTATAATAGCTGAGATCCTGGTAAAAGTAGTTCTTCGACCGGATCAAAATAATGTACTGAACTGGTCCACCCAGCCTGAGTGGGAGAGGGGCAGAGGTTCCTTTTGCCCTTTCCTGCAGTGCCACTGCCAGCCGGCTGGAAAGCATACTGTGGTCAGGAAAGTAAGTAGTCAAAAATAACTGTTGAAAGTGGTCTGGTAAGAAAACAATATGTTGAGTCGGCAGTAAGTGAGATTTAATAAGGTCTACAAGTGGTCGATTTTTTTGGAATCGGTCGATCCGTTGATCGAAAACAAGGGAAGGATAGCGACTAAAGTAACTCTTCCAGTAACTTGCCGACCACAGTGTTGTTCCGACTAACACGGCAGCTACTAGTAACCATGGCCTGCGGAAAAGTGCCTTGAAGACACTGTACATCAAGATTCCAAACGCTACACAGTACGTAATGACCGCCGGTAAAAAAGTGCGGGGAAGAAATAAAGAGCGGTCAACGCTGAATGAAATGCTAATAATCATCAGGAAGTTCACCATCAGTGTTCCGATTCCTACCAGCGTGAAAAACTTCCAAGTTTTAGAGACTTTTTTCCGTTGGGAGTACAACCAGAGTGCTCCGATCAGATTGACTACCAGGAAAACTAGCGACTCTTTCCATAACCATGTGTTCACCAACTGATAGACCTCATCTAACGAAAAGGTTAGCCCACCAATTGCGGATAACAGCCCTTCGATACCTTGAAGAGAGACCTGTGGGATCCAGGTTGTAGTACTCATCATCATCTGACGTTGCTGATAGATGTACTGAGCCGATAGGGTCAGTACCGGGAGATGAAAGAGCCAAATATAGAGAGCCGAGCGCAGAATTTTCTGAGTTCGGTTGCCCATCCACCAAACAGCAATAGTCCCGACAAACAAAAACGAGAGAAGGAAGCAGACGTAAATGTAGTTCAAACTGCAGCCTATCAGACTGAGCAGCGCAAAAATGATCAACAGACGATACGGTCGAGAGTCGGGATTTTGCCACAGCCGTTCTGCAATTTGGGCAAAGACCATCATACTGATCAAAGAGATTGGCAACAGTACTCCGTAGTCGCGCAGTTGCCAACCATACTCAATCGTGAAGGGCGAAAAGGTGAAAAGGGCAGCCACGATCAACGCCAAAGACCGAGATTTTTTGGCAAACATGACGAACCCTAGCCAGATACAGCTTAGTGAAGCAAGGAAACTGGGAAGACGCAGCCAGAACTCATCTCTGGTAAAGATGAGCAAGGCTTTAGTAAATAGATAGAAAAGCGGCGGGCGATCGTCGAGCGGGTGAAGAAGGTGAAAGAGAACAGGGTAAGGTTTGCTGGCGAACGAAATAGTGAATAGTTCGTCTTCCCAAAACTCACGGTGCACCATCGGACCGAGTCGCAGGTACACCGCTATCAAAAAAAGCAAGCCTAACAGAATCCAACTTTCCCGTTTGCTGATGTGAAACGAGAGCTTAAACAAACGTTGCATTGATTTCTATCCCCCCTACACATGCCATCTGTAACTGTATCATCAACCACGCTTTCCACACTACTACGTCTTGAGGACGTGATGTATAGTCGAGGTATGGAGCTCATTCTTGACGTTCACATTCACTCCCACTACTCCCGCGCCACCAGTAAAGAGATGAACATTGCGGCGTTACACCGCTGGGGAAAACAAAAAGGTCTGACCGTCATGGGAACGGGTGACTTTACTCATCCAGAGTGGTTTGCCGAGCTTCAGGAAAAACTCGAGCCAGCAGAGGACGGTCTTTTTACACTCAAACCTGAGTTCAGCAAAGAACAAGAGCAGTATCTACCGAGTAACATACGAAGCAAACCCATTCGTTTCTTGCTGACCGTAGAGATCAGCAATATCTATAGTAAAAACGGCAAAGTTCGCAAGCTTCACAACTTGGTGATTGTTCCCAGCTTCCAGGCAGCTTCAAAGCTCAATGCACGACTGTCACAGATTGGTAACCTGGCTTCAGATGGTCGCCCTATCCTCGGGTTGGATAGTAAAGAACTGCTCAAGATTACCTTAGATACAGATCCGGATGCACTATTTGTACCGGCGCATATCTGGACGCCATGGTTTGGCATGTTTGGTTCGCAGTCTGGTTTTGATGCCGTTGAAGAAGCATTTGAAGAGTTGAGTCCGCACATTCGAGCCATTGAAACGGGTCTTTCGTCAGATCCCTATATGAACTGGCGGGTAGGAGATCTGGATAGTGTCACCATGATCTCTAACTCCGATGCCCACTCACCTGGCAAACTCGGACGAGAGGCGAACATCGTTAACTGTGAGCTCACCTACCGTCAGTTGATCGATGCAATCAAGACTGGTGATGAACGGTTTGTAGGAACGATTGAGTTTTATCCGGAAGAAGGGAAGTATCACTACGATGGTCACCGCAGCTGTAATGTCAGGCTGTCACCTAGCGAAGCAAAAAAGTTGGGAAACATCTGCCCGGTTTGTGGTAAACCGTTGGTGTTAGGAGTTGAACACCGCGTAGAAGACATTGCTACTCGGCCTGCTGAGTTTATCCCCAAAGGTACCCGTCGCAAAACCGTCGAGTATATTGTGCCACTACCAGAAATCTTGATGCAGATTTACGGAGTAAAAAGTGAACATACCCGACCAGTCCAACAGGCTTATCAAAACTTGAGTGCCCGACTGGGTGACGAGTTTTCGATTCTGCGTGCAGTGGAGCTTCCAGCAATTCGAGATGCGGGCTTTCCGGATGTGGCAACTGCCATCGGGAACATGCGATCCGGCAAAGTGACGCGAGAGCCAGGGTACGATGGCGTGTTCGGGACAATCAAAGTGATTACGCAGGATGAGATGCAGAGTGCTCAAGGACAACTCTCACTGGTCTAGTATGCCCAGTCATCAGGTCAGTTCCCTCAACCAGGAACAGCTTCAAGCAGTAAAGATCACGGAAGGACCACTTGTAATAGTGGCGGGTCCCGGGACAGGCAAGACGAAGACTCTGATCAACAAGATCAATTACCTTGTAGAAGAACACAGTGTCCTACCTCAGCAGATTCTGGCACTCACCTTTACTCAACGGGCAGCTAGGGAGATGCGGGAGCGTCTGCCGGAGCATCAGGTCCAGGTTACTACTTTTCATGGTTGGTGTTTGAAGTTTTTGGAGGAACAAGAACCCGGCAACTCCATGCAGATCGTTACAGAGCCGCAGCGGCTGCAGCTCCTCAAGTCCCTGCTTGAACAAGAGGAGTGGCAAGAGCTCAACGAGCTCTCTCTTGCTGAAGTCAGCCTCAAAGTATCACGCTTCAAGAACTGGGCGGAAAATGAGAAGAATGTTTCAATTTGGCAGAAATTTGTGGAGGCTTACAACGATGCTTTAGCGAATGAACAACTGCGCGACTTTGATGATCTCCTTCTTCATTCCCTTACGCTTCTACAACAAGAGGTACTTGAACACTCAGTTCAGACTCTACCACGTTATATCTTCGTTGATGAGTTTCAGGACACTAACGAAGTTCAGTATCAGTTGCTCAAGCTATTGGCCCGTGATGTTATCCACCTGGCAGTAATTGGAGATCCACGGCAGTCTATTTATAGTTTTCGAGGCTCATCGGCAGACATCTTTGCTCGTTTTTTGGTCGACTATCCGGCAGCGCAGCAGATCTCGCTACAAAAAAACTATCGAAGTGCCACCCAGATCCTAGAGATTAGTCAGTCTTTATTCCCCTCGGACGAGCGTTTAGTAGCGACTAGGGATACTACTGGTGAGGCAAGGCTTCTCAAGACACTTAGCCGACGGACTGAGGCAGACTGGATCCTGCGGGATATCTCCCAGAAGCTCGGTGGGAGTGATCTTTTGAGTGCACAACGCCTTCGTACTGAACTTGATGAAAAACACTCCGGAGCAAGGTTCCGTGACTTTGCAATCCTATACCGGACGCATCGTTTGCGACATGCGATCGAAGAAAAGTTATTCGATTCAGGCTTTCCGTTTCAAGTCGTGGGTAGCGAGTCGCTCTACCAACAGCCTGCTATCGCCTCACTCATTGAGTGTCTGAGGTGGATAGATGATGACAAGCTGGAGCCGGATGAGAAACTTAGAGAACAGTTCCGGCAAGTACCCAAAGATCTGACTGGCTTCCAAAGTTTGACTGATCTGATTGCAGTGCTCCGGCCAATAGTAGATCCGAAAGACACGTCTAGCTCACTTTTTGCTCGGTTACTTAGCTGCACTCATCAATTCTGTTCGCTGGAGCCTAAGAAGGGAGTTGTTGCGCTCTTAAAGTATGTCGAGGAGTTGGCAAAGCACGACTACTATGACCCTCAAGCAGAGATGATCACGATTTTGACTATGCATGCGGCCAAGGGTTTGGAGTTTGAGTATGTCTATCTCTTAGGGTTTGAGGAAGGACTAGTGCCGTACTGCAAGGGAGAGACCGCGGCAGAGCTGGAGGAAGAACGTCGACTGCTCTACGTGGCACTGACCAGAGCCAAACGCGGGTTGTACTTGTTATCTACAGAACGTGCAGAGAGCCCGGCAAAAACCTCCCGTTTCCAGACAGAACTGATTCGTGGAGGACTGGAAACGTTGGACGACCCACAGCTGAACTCAATCTTAAAAAAACGAGCAAAGAGTGCCCGCAGAAAGCAACAGCTGCAGCTGTTTTAAAACGCTGAGGTAGTTGCGTTACAATACACCGACGCCTGTCCCTCTCTATGGACAAAGAAACCCGAGCTAAACTGCAAAAATATTCCGAACGGGCTGAGCGGATTGCTTCTGAAGTGGGTATTCATTTGGCTGGACTGCTCTTCCTGGTGTGGCTGAATGGGGTGGCGTTCGTGAATAGAGAGCAGATTTTCCAAAACTCAAAAGCCCTATGGGCAATTGCCTGTTGTGCAACTCCAGTGTTAGGGGCCGATATTGCAGCTACTTACTATGCAGTGCGGCGAGGCAGTCGTTGGTCTAGGAGTAGACAGCTGAGAAGAGAGCAGAACGAGCTTCAGGACGAGTCACCTCCTGACAAACAGCGACTTCCCTTGGGAAAGTTTATTCTTCATCAAAGTGAAGGATCGCGGCAGCTTCTATTGGGCGAAAAGCTAGAACTCCAGTTCCCACTGACCACAGAACCGCCTGAGACACTCCGGCTGGAGATTGAGATGGATACTCAGGATACAGATCGAGTAATACTGACTTTCCGAAGAGATTACTACTCTCTTCGTTTTAACTGGGGTTTTATTGACGGCAAAAACGGCAACGCGTTCGTTCAACAGGAGCCGCACTTTGGTGTGGATATTCGCAACACTTTGGCAGAAACAGGCACAGGGATCTCCTTTAGTGCAGATCATCAGACCTTGTATATTCATCTGGCTCCAGGAGAAGCTCAAGTTTTAGCTGAGTTTGAGCCTAATGAACAGTTTGTCGCTTTTCGCGCACAGCAGATGCATCTCCTAGAGCCATCGGCTGAGTTAGTGTCGGAAAATGTCTAAAAAAGTGTAAGAATTGTGTGAGTTTGCTTGTCTTGAACAATCAACCTGATCTACAATTATTGTATGACAGAAACAAAAGTTCGTAAGACAGTTACCACCAAGCGTTTGGGCAACACCGACGTCTATCAGGAAGACGTCTCTGCCTCAGAGGAAGTGGAAGCTGAGCAGTTTGCGCTGGCTAAGGTCTCCCAGTTTCTGTGGTTTATTGGTCACTTGATTGCAACCTTGCTGGTGCTGCGGTTTATCTTTCTGATTCTCGGTGCTAATCTGACGGGTATCGTCCGCTTCATCTATAACATTACGAACGTTCTTGTCATTCCTTTCCGGGGTATCTTTCCCAATATCAGAGAAGGAGTTTCCTACTTTGATACGGCGGCGCTCCTGGGGATTGTCATGTACTATTTGATCATTCTACTGATAGATCGCCTGATCTTACTCTTTTCCAAGAGTACGGAACCGATGGAGTAGCTCTTACAGTTTTCATAATGTGCTATAAACAACTTATATTTGGAAAGAAGTAGTCTTCTCTGTACTACTACACCAAAGGAGCACTATGTCTAAAAAGATGCTGTTGGTTTCTGCCAGTTTTCTGAGTGCTACACTGTTTGTTGCCTCTTCGTCACCTGCCCAGGCTTTAGTCGTTCGGCAAAGCCAGGAGATGAGTAACTCTTTAAGTGTCAAAGTTGAAGGCAGCAACGTTAGTGTTAGTGGTGACTTCAAGGCAGAAGCCAAGAGTGAGAGCTGGGGCAAACAGTCTCAAAAAGTAGTCATCGACGATAGTGCTGGTTACACGATGAGGCCCTATGGCCACTCTAAAGGACGAGGAAACAAAGGAATGTGGGCAAAGCCCGCCAGCAGCGGTGAAGTTCGCTTGACTTGGGATATGCGTGGGGGCACCTGTTTCGTCCGTTACACTGAAGCGGGCAGCGCCGGATATAACTACGAAACTTCTACCGGCTGCGATAACGGTAGTATTACTATCGGTGGTTTAACGCCAGGAAGAAACTATCGCTTCCAAGTCCGTAAAGATGATGGTGCTTGGTCCCAACCTATAACGGTCAAAGCCTGGTAGGCTATCTCTCACCAAGCAGCTCGTCATCTCTCTAAAGGTGTGTAATAATACGACCGCGTTGCCAAACACACAGTCTACGCTTACCGCTCTGTCTCCATTGGATGGGCGCTATCACTCCCAGCTTACGGCTCTGGCAAACCTTTTTTCCGAGTTTGGGTTTTTCCGGTATCGAGTTCAAGTAGAAGTTGAGTACCTGATATTCCTCAGCCAGAAGCAGTGTATTCCGTCGCTTTCTTCTGAACAGAAACAACAGTTGCGTGAAGTATCAGCGAAGTTCAGTCTAGAGGATGCTGCGAGTATCAAGCAGCTTGAACATCAAACGAAGCACGACGTCAAAGCAGTCGAGCTTTTCTTGCGGCAGCAGCTTACACAGCGCCAGCTTCCTGGCGGGCAGTACCTTCATTTGGCTTTGACGAGTGAAGATGTCAACTCACTGGCTTACTCGTTGATGATCCAGGCCGCTAGAGAAGAGATCCTCCTTCCGGAGCTCAAGAAACTCCTGGAGCAGCTGGCCGATTTTGCAACCCAGCAGGCCGAGACTTCGATGTTGGCTCGCACGCATGGCCAAGCGGCAGTGCCGACCACAGTCGGTAAGGAGTTTGCCAATGTTGCGGTACGGCTGATGAAAGAGTTAAGAGAGCTTGAGCATATCCAGATTGAAGCGAAGCTGACGGGTGCTGTCGGTAACTTTAACGCACACGTGGTGACGTTTCCTGACCACGACTGGCAAGCACTTAGCCGGGAGTTCGTCGAGTCTTTCGGGTTGACGGCTGAGCTGTTTACGACTCAAATCCTCCCGGCTGAAAGTTACAGCCGCCTATTTGCCAGTCTTCAGCGAGTGAACAGCATCTTGATTGATCTGAACCAGGACATCTGGCGCTACATTAGTGACGGGTACTTTTCTCAAAAAGCGGAAGCAGGTCAAGTCGGTTCCTCAACCATGCCCCAAAAGGTGAACCCAATTGAGTTTGAGAACAGTGAAGGAAATCTAGGACTGGCCAATAGTCTGCTTGGTTTCTTCATTCAAAAACTACCTGTTTCTCGTCTTCAGCGAGATCTTTCGGACAGTACTGTCAAACGGAGCATCGGCTCAGCTTTTGGTTACTGCTTGCTCGGGTACGCTTCTCTGCGAAAAGGGGCGGCAAAACTGTCGGTAAACACCAAGGAGCTCGGCCGGGAACTGAACCAACATTGGGAAGTGCTGGCAGAGGCACTGCAAGTTGTTCTTCGCCTGCACGGGGACGCACAGGGTTATGAAAAGTTGAAAACATTTTCTCAGGGGAAACGACTTACCCAACATGATGTCGAGGAGTTTATTGACTCCCTTCCCGCGTCTCAGGAAGTAAAAGCAACGCTTCATAATCTTCAGCCAACCACCTACCTTGGTTTGGCTTCTGAACTTACCCACCAGGCAGTCAAAGACGTAACAAATTACTTGCAAGGAGAGTCATGAAGCTGCGACCACGAAGCTACGCGATCTGTGGAGGAGCATTTGGAGACGAAGGAAAAGGCAGAATTGTCGACATGCTCGTCCACCAACTGAGCCAAGAAGGACCAGTCGTGGTCTACCGGGATAATGGGGGAGCCAATGCTGGCCACACCGTTGAGTTCCCCACTGGGCAGCGGGTAGCACTTCATCAACTCCCGTCCGGCGTTTTTATTCAGGGAGCAGTTGTTGTGCTTGGTAAAGAGATGGTGCTGCATCCCAGTGACTTACTGGAAGAGCTTGCCCAAGTTAACCAAGTGGAAGCGACAGCTGATCGGGCTGAGATTAAGATTGATGAGATGGCTATCTTATCCCTGGATACACACCGTGCTTTTGAGGCAGTCCTGAAAGACTGGCAGTCCGGCGGAAAGGGCTCGACCGGTCGTGGAATCTCGCCAGCCTATGCCGATGTACTGCTACGGCATCCATTACGGATGAGGGACCTAGTCCATTTTGATGAGGCCAAAGTCAGTCAGCACTATCAAATGTACGCGGCTCTAATTCAAGGATTGGGCCAAAACTTGGCAGAGCTGGAAGTTTCTACCCTCAGCGGGCCAAAGATCAAAGTAGGAACAGAGAAAGAGTTCATCAATCGTCTGAAACAGCAAGCCGATCAGCTCGGTCCGTTAGTGGCGGATATTCATGACTGGTTGGCAGAGCAGTGGAGCGACCACAAGTGCGGCTTTGTGTTTGAGAAAGCACAGGCCGTCGGACTTGACTACCGTTGGGGTGTTTATCCTGATGTGACTGCATCTGACACTACATTTGGAGGAATTTTTTCGGCCACGGAGGGAGTGGTCGATCCAGAAATGATCGAGATCAAGGCCGGTGTGATAAAGGCCACCTATATGTCGAGCGTGGGAACGCGCAAGCTGCCCACCTTAATGAAGTCCGAGCTGGCTGACCGTATCCGCCAGGATGCGCATGAGTATGGAGCCACCACCAAACGGCCGCGTGATATTGCGTACCTGGATCTGCCGGCACTTCGTTTCTTCCAGAAGGTCGGCCGGATCAACACTCTCATCCTGACTCACATGGACGTGATCTATGCGGATCAGCCGGTCAAAGTCTGCACTGCTTATAAGTTGGGGAAAGAGACAGTTGAGTACCGCCCTGATCAGGAGTTTTTAAATGATGTCACACCTGTCTACACAGAGCTACCATCATGGGATGCAAAGAAGCTGGCAGCCGCCCAGAAATATGATCAACTGCCCAAAGAAGCACAAGCGTTCCTTAAGCTTATCTCTCGGGAAATCGGTATTCCGGTGATGATGATCACCACTGGGCCGCAACGCGAACAAGGGATTGTGTTCTAAGTGTCCTCTACAATAGAGATGATGTCAGTGTATACAGCTGAAACGGCACAGCTCGCGCAAGTGCTCTGGGACTACCACCGGCTCGCTCAACCGCTCCGAAAAGCCGAGTGCATGATTGTTCTGGGAAACGACGACCTTCGGACAGCCGAGTACGCGGCTGAGCTCTTTCTCAAAGGATATGCAGAGTTTGTAGTTGCTACAGGACAAGCGGGACGCCACTCGTCTCATTTTTTACCTTGTTCGGAAGCAGAGAAGTTTGCGGAAGTAATGATCGAGAAAGGTGTCGATCGCGATAAGATCTTGCTGGAGAACCAGGCTCTGAACACTGGTGAGAACATTACTTTCACCAAGCAACTTCTGGAGCAGCGCCTAAAAGTCCCTGCCAGTTTTTTAGTAGTTACCAAGCCGTACATGGAACGTCGCGCTCTGGCTACTTTTGAAAAGGTCTGGCCTGATCAGGAGTTGACTATCTGCAGTATCCCGCTCACCTTTCAACAGTACTTGAATGAAGAGCATACTTTCGAGCGGGTAGTGACTGCCATGGTGGGCTACGTTCATCGGATGCATGACTACCCCGCGCTTGGTTTCCAGATTTCCCAGGAGATTCCGGAAGAAGTCTGGACTGCTTGCCAGCAGTTAGAAGCACTAGGCTTTGCAGGAAATGGGCAGCGTTCTGCACGGCCTTTCTCAGTAGAATCTCCGTAAATGCTAAGATGTTGATATGAGTAGCTCCCTTTCTCCGCGAGCAGCCAAGAAGCTTGGCGAAAGAATCCGTCAGGCTCGACAAGGCAAAAACCTGCGACAGTCAGACCTGGGTAAGCTGGTCGGTCTTTCTACCCAATCAATCTCTGCTTTTGAAAGCGGCCGTATTCCACCCGCCAGGGAGCACATCGAGAAGATTGCGTACCATACCGGGAGACCTATCCATTTTTTCACTGGCCAAAAAGTCGCTGAGGCGCTGGCCCGGGTTGAACAACTCCAAACCGAACTGAAAGAGCTGCACGAGATCCTCAGTCAAATCGTTGAAGGTGAGTAATCTGTCCTTGTTCTTTGAAGGAGTAGTACCCCCTTTCTGCCACGATCACGTGGTCCAGTACCTCTACCCCCAGTAGTCGTCCAGCCTCGACCATTCTTGTCGTAAAGGTCAAGTCTTCCGGTGAGGGAGACGGATCACCACTGGGGTGGTTGTGAACCAGGATGAGGTAACTGACTGGGTGGTACTTAATGACTGAAAAGATATCCCGGGCGCTCACAGCAGATTGATTGACGCTACCAATGGCTACAGTTTCCTTTAATAGCAGCTGCAAGCGAGCGTTTAAATAAAGACAGACAATATGCTCGCGTGGGATTGTCCGCAGCTCACCTACCATATGTAGAACTTTCTGCAGTTCATCAAGGGCAGGAAAGCCGCTAGGTCGAACTCTTTCGACGAACTCAATCATCGACAGCAGCTGACAGGCTTTGGCCAGGCCGATACCGGGAATCGCCTGGAGGCTCTCTAAGGTAAGATGCGGTTGGTGGAGCTTCTCTGCAACTTTGGCTGCGATCTCTTCCAGCGGGTGCCGAGCGGTCCCAGTTCCCAAAACCAGCGCGACTAGCTCCGTGGTGGTAAGGCGGGCAACTCCATCCGCGCAAAGCTTTTCTCGGGGTGATAGAGAGTTCGACCTAGACATACCTCATACTTTAGCCAGGATCCGTAACAGCTTGCGTAGCGCCTCGCATGTCTCTGTGTTAGTTTGATAGATGCAAAATAGTTGCAAGCTTGAGATAATACCCAAATCATGACATTCCTGTGGATCCTGTTGGCTAGCCTGATCGTAAGTATTGTTTCTTTTGTCGGCGTTTTGACGTTGTTGGCCAAGAAAAAATTCCGTGAGGAAGACTACATCTCCAGCTTGGTCAGCTTTGCCGCGGGCATCATGTTGTCAGCTGCCTTTTTTGATATCTTGCCGGAAGCACTGGAGCTTAATCCGGAGCCATCACTTTTCCTGGCTGTCTTTGCTGGCATGATTGTCTTTTTCTTCCTGGAACGCTTCGTCTTGTGGTTTCACCACCATGACGAAAGTCATGGAGCACATCCGACTTCAGTACTCGTCCTGGTCGGAGATAGCTTTCACAATTTCATTGACGGCATAGCCATAGCAGCAGCCTTTCTAGCCTCACCAGCAATCGGAGTAGCCGCCACACTGGCCATCGCTACTCATGAAATTCCTCAAGAAATTGCAGACTTCTCTATCCTTGTTCATGGCGGTATGGCAAAGGGCAAGGCACTGCTGTGGAACTTTCTCTCAGGTATCACTGCAGTAGCTGGAGCGGTGCTCGGCTATTTCTTCCTCCATGAGCTTGAACAGTATTTATGGATCTTCTTAGCATTTGCCGGCGGCATGTTCTTATACATCGCCAGTTCGGATCTAATTCCTGAGCTTCACCGGGACTTTCGGATTGCTCGTCGCTGGAAACAGACGATCCCTTTCATTACCGGTATCGTTGTCCTCTGGTGTCTCACTCGTTTGATTGTTGAGTAGCTGAGAGTTTGCTGATTTTGCTGTTGGCATTTTGCGCTCTATTTCTGTTATGCTGAAACGTACAAGAAAAGATTCTGTTGCTCTGCAAAAAAAACCAGAGTATAAATTTAATATTGGTAATATTTGGCAAGCCTATGCAGCTACCCACAATTAATTCAGAAAGACTGAAAAAAATTAAACTGAAGTACGTCCTGGCAGGACTAGTGCTGCTAATTCTGTTAATTGGTGGAGGTGTAGGTTTTTATCTTGCTCAACAACAACAAGAAATCCGGCAACAAGCTGCAGTCGCTTACGCCGACTGTCCCAACCAGAATTTGAAACATGGTCAGACCATCTGTTCCGGATTCCAAACAATCCAACAGTGTCAAAACGGTGCCTTAGTCAACTATTTGACTTGTGGAGCAGGCAAGCGATGTGCCGGGACACCCAACGCAGCCTGTGTGGATTCAGGTTCACCCGTTCCGACCCCAGGCGGCTCTTGTCAAGGAACCGTTTGTACCAGTCCCGGCGGTGGTTGTGTCGCTATTCATACCTGTGACCAGCTCGACTCAAATGGTCACTGCACAGTGCTGAATCCTCAAGTAACAACTGGTACCGTCAATGCCCAACAGATCGCCAATCAGACGTGTAAATGTGTCCAAGTCGACGTCCTGAACGGCCAGAATAACTCTTGTGTGAACGGACATATTAATGGTGACCCGTCGACCTTAATTGGCAACTCCAACGTCTGTCCGAATGTTCCATGTGCACCTGTCAATCCGACACCCTCGCCTGGAACTGGTGGGCCTGACCCATCACCTCAACCCTCACCACAGCCGAGCCCCACTCCTGGTGTGACTCCAAGTCCAGTTGTCTCACCAACCCCAGGAGTAACTCCGAGCCCGGAGGTCACCCCGACCCCAGGCGTGACTCCAAGCCCGCAGGTTAGCCCGTCTCCAACACCAGTCTGTGGCAGCAGTTGCAGCACTACCAGTGAGTGTCCTCAAGATCACACTTGCAGCAACGGCACCTGTCAATTGACTGCTTGTGTCAACGGAGCGACCTGTGACAGTAGTAGCTGCCGTGTCACCACCTGTGGTAGCACCTGCTCTACCTCTACAGACTGTCCGAATGACCATACCTGTAACAATGGTGTCTGTAAGCTGAACGCCTGTCTGAATGGCTCCAGCTGTAGCTCAGACGCTTGCCGAGTTACGGCATGTGGGAGCAGCTGTAGTAGCAACTCAGACTGTCCAAATGACCATACCTGCAATGGCGGAACCTGCAAGCTGACTGCTTGTGTCAACGGATCAAGCTGTGACAGCAACCAGTGCACCGTGTTGACTCCGTCACCGGTCCCGTCTCCAGTGCTCGGTTGTAACGATGTCTGTGTCAACAACTCAGACTGTAAGTCCAGCAACCACATCTGTGTAGATACCTCCAGTGGCCGCCGCTGCCGCCTAGAGACCAACATTACCAGTGACAGCTGCTCCGCTCCGGGACAGACAGTCGCTCAAGGTCAGTCTCAGCCTCAACAGCCTAGCCAGCTGCCGGTGGCCGGAAGCTCAGACATCATCAAGGCATTGGGTATCGGAGTCCTTGCGATCATCCTCGGTATCGTCGGCTTCCTCGCTCTCTAGAAGCGATCAAGAAGAAATGGAAACTGCCTCCTTCGGGAGGCAGTTTGTTTAGAAAAAAGCTTTTGACATCCAGATTTCCTCGCATATAATCGAGAGATGCAACACACCGTCATCATGACCAAGCAAAACGGTAAGAAGCCTTGCGTGACGTGTGGTGTGTTGGCAGCATAAGCAAAAAGAAAGCACAGCACCCACACCTCTCCAAAGAGGTGTTTTTTTTACAAAAGGGAAGCATGAAAGATATCTTGTTTGTATGTCAGGCAAATGTAGGTAGAAGCCAGATGGCAGAGGGCTTCTTTAACTTTTTCAATAACTCCCAGTTCGCGGCCAGCGCTGGCGTCGTTGACGTCACCAAAAAGTTCACCAAACCTGCCCCTGAAGTCATTCAAGTGATGCGTGAGCGGGGAATCGACATCAGCCACCACAAAGTTAAGCTTCTCACTCCCGACATGTGTCAGGAAGCCCGCCGGGTAGTAGTGCTCTGCGACAGGGCACTCTGTCCGACTTTTCTGCTCAAACTCCGCCGTGTCGTGTTCCGTTCCATCCCAGAGGCTCAGGGAGATCAACTCACCGCCGCGCGGACGGTCCGGGACCAAGTTGAGAAAATTGTGTTTGAGTTTATTTAATCCAAATCTCTAGTAGCGACTTTCGATCACTAGCCGCGAGTCTTGAAGATAGGCCGTTTCACCACTGGAAGAGCGAAGCTGCACCTGGTAAGTCACTGGTGAGTTAGGAATAGCAAAGCTACTGCTCCGTTTCCAGTCGGCACTGCTTTGGTTAAACACTAGCTCAGTATTGTAGTAAATAACGTTATTTGTCACATCAATCAGCCGGGCGTGAACCTCACCTCCGATAATATAGCCAGCTGCTTCAAAACGAACGCTGACGATTTGGCCAAACTTACGGGGATCAAACATGATCTGTGCTCCGGTCATGGTGGTCCAGTCACGATTATCCGTGTTGCCACCGCCCATCGGTAAGAACACTTCCCGAATCTTGCCGGTTCCGTTGCCACTGCTGGCTGGGGTGGCCGGGACGGTGATGGTATTGGTGGTCGTACTGTTAATAACAGTTGTTTGAGGTTTGCCGGTCGCAGTAGCTTGGACTTCCAGCGTATCCACCCGATCGGAGAGGTCAGCCATTGCATCCCACACTTCCGCTTGGAAATGAGCATCGTTCAATGGGGTCGGGCTGGGAGAGGTGGTCGGCTGTGTCAGTGAAGGAAAGACCTTTAAGTACAGCCATCCCATCCCAACTAGTCCTAAAGTCAGGAGAAAAAGCCAAGTAATAATAAGTGTTCGCCAAGGATGATGCATGATGCTACCTACTCATGGTAACAGAACTTGATCGGTCACTGCAAAGTTGATTAGAGGAGATCCTGATGTTCTTCATGCTCCAGGTAAAGATCCCACAACAGACTTTGCTGGGTCAGTGCCCAAAGATGAACACTAGCCATATCTGTCGGATGATCAGGAAGCTGAGAGTGTTCTAGGTCGGGAGCTTCTGTCAGTCCGCTCTCGCTGGGAACAGCCATATGTTGCCACAAAATTCCGTGATGAGTCATTCCGTTTTTGGCGTGATCGATGTTGGATAACCGTTGATCAGCTCTGGTCTCCGCGGTAATACAGTCATACCCCGCTTTGACAGCTTCCGCCAACAATGCATGTTTAATATATCGATAGAGTGCAGTAGTCTGATACCGTGCAGAAATTGTTGGTTCTCCCATCTGGAAAGAACGAAAGAGGCCTTGATTGAGCTGGAGTGTCCGACCAACGCCTTCGATCGTAGCAACGATCCGCCTGTTAGCATTGCGAACGACCAAAGACAGAGTATCGTTGGTTGCGTGGGGGGCACTGACTCGTTCAAGCCTGAGTCCGGGAGCGATGGGTTTTGGTAGTTGATAGAGATACTTCTTGGCTTCTGCTGCTGCAGAGATCAAGTCTACTTTGGTGGTAAGAGAAAGCTGGCGGCTTGGTAAGTTCAGTCCGTTGATCATCCAATCATATCCTTCCCAATATCCCCCCAGGGGAACTACCGCTTCAGTAATAGGTTGATATTCGAGTATATCTGGGGGAATCTCCAGACCATGACGAACGATCGCTCTGTCCACTACGCGAGTGGCATCCTGATAACCGCTAAAAGCGGGAAAGACATGGGCGCTCAGGTACCGAAAGTACTCTTCCGGCTGTTCAATAACTTGGTTGCAGGAAGTATCGAGCCGCAAACTTGCGGGCTGATAACGAGGTTCGGCCTGTACCTGAGTACTTGGATCAGAGGCTTTGTGCTCAGTGTGATGATTTTTGCCATTACCGTTTTGAAAGCTGTCCGGAAGACCCAAGCGTCGGAAGTGTTCGTAGCTCATTAAACAGCCTTTTTGTAAAAAAATGGTTGCTTGGCGATTATTGCATACTAAGACTGCGAATCAAGAATTGAAGCAATTTTTCCACTTGCACTTTCAAACGGTCGATAATACACTAATGACTCTAGTGCCAGTCACTAGATTTTTTTTGACCAAACCACCTCTGAGCTGCAAGTCTCCCAGCAGTGAGTATGTTTTCCATTCCCCTTCCAGGGGATTTTTTTTGCCAACTCTAGGTACAACTCACAGTGAAAGGACTCTCTATGTCTAGTCTTCCATATACCAAAGTTGCTTCATATGAGGGTCGCAAAGGTGAGATTAAGAAGGTCGTTTTACTTTATTCAGGAGGATTGGATACATCAGTGATGCTGAAGTGGATTCAGGATGAGTATAAGGCGGAGGTAGTTGCCCTGACCATTGATATTGGTCAACAAGCTGATGATCTGGAAGCAATCCGCCAAAAGGCCGTGAAGCTTGGCGCCGTCAAAGCCATCGTGCTTGATGCCAAAAATGAGTTTGCTTATCACTACTTGGCTAAAGGTATCAAAGCCAACGCCAGCTACCAAGGAAAGTACCACTTGAGTACGCCTATGGGTCGGCCACTTTTGGCCAAGCTCGCCGTCCAAGTAGCCCGAGAAGAGGGCTGTGACTGTATCGCCCACGGCTGCACCGGAAAAGGCAATGACCAAGTCCGAATTGAAGGTTCCGTACTTACCCTGGCTCCTGAGATGAAGATTATTGCCCCGGTCCGTGAGTGGAGCATGGGTCGTGATGAAGAGTTGGAGTATGCCAAGAAAAACGGAATTCCAGTCAAACAAACCAAAGACAGCCCCTATTCCTATGACGATAACATGTGGGGAGTTACTGGAGAGAGTGGGGAGATCGAGAATCCGGCCCTTATTCCTCCACTCGAAAAAATTCTGCAAGTTTGCCAAACCATCGAAAAAACGCCAGATAAACCCCAGTATCTCAAGCTCCGTTTTGTCAAAGGGTTGCCTGTGGAAGTCGACGGCAAGGTAATGAGGTTGGTAGAAGTGATCGACCATCTGAATAAAGTTGGCGCTAAGCATGGGGTTGGTGTCACCCACCATATAGAAGATCGTTTAGTCGGCCTGAAAGTACGTGGCTTATATGAAGCGCCCGCCGCAGAAATTATTATTCAGGCGCACTTTAACTTGGAAAAATACGTCTGTACCCGTCAAGAGAATGAGTTTAAATCGATCGTCGACACAAAGTGGGCATACCTTTGCTACGGAGCACTCTGGTATGAGCCGTTGATGGATGATCTGAATACCTTGATTGACCATATTAATGACAAAGTCAGCGGGGTAGTGACAGTCAAACTGCTGAAAGGCCAAGCGGAGGTTGTGGCAGTTGAAACACCGAACACAATTTTCGATGAAAAGCTAGCGACGTTTATGAAGAGCTCTGCCTTTAACCAGAATGCCTCAGCAGGTTTCACCGAGATCTACACGCTGCAGATGCGGTTAGCCCAAGACAAAGAGCGTTTTGCTTTGTTGACGATCGGTGAAGACAAAAACAAGAAAGCATTCCTGCCCACAGTCAAAGAACTCCAGAACCTTGGTTTCAAGTTTTACGCCACTGAGAACACCCATCGTTTCTACAAGCAAGAAGGCATCGACTCAGTTCTGGTCCATAAGATATACAAAAAATCCTTTCCGACTCTGGAAGATATCTTGCGCGAAGACGTTTTGGACTTGATTATCGATATCCCCTATGAGAAGCAGCTACCCGAAGCCAAGGCTGATGAGGCTGTGATTAAAAAGTGGGCAGTGGAGAATGAGGTGATGCTGGTACAGGATCTGGAAACTGTCAAAAAGTTAGTTGAAAAGATGAAAAAAAGAATGGTGATCCGGAGAAGGGGATAAGATGGTGAAGTACTGGAATATCAAAGAGGAGCTCCTCAGTGAGATTAAGAAGCACGGCGGATGGGTGAACTGTCATGCGCACATCGACCGGGCCTACACCATCACCCGCCAGAACTTCTATCAAAGTCAGGCCTTACGTTCTGAGAAGTGGACACTCAATGATGAGCTGCGTCGTAGGTCCACGGTAGACCAAATCTACGACCGGATGGCCCAAGCTGTTGAGCGGATGCTGGAACAGGGAGTCACGGTACTGGGCAGTTTTATTGATGTGGACTATCTAACCAAAGACAAAGCCATTAAGGCAGCAATCAAGATTCGAGAAAAGTATAAAGATCAAATCACCATCAAGTACTTGATGCAATCCAGTAATGGTCTCTTTAACCAGGAGAAGGAAGCTCGACAGTGGTTCGAGCTGGCAGCCGACTTTGTCGATATCATTGGCGGCTTAGTTAAAGCAGATGTCGACCGTGAGCCAGAGCACTTTGACATCCTTCTTTCTACCGCCAAGGCCAAAGGCAAGATGTTACACGTCCATGTTGACGAGTTGAACTTACCGGAAGAAAGAGAGACAGAGTTACTTGCACACAAAACCATTGAACACGGAATGCAGGGGAAAGTCGTAGCCATTCACGGGATTTCGCTGAACGCCCGACCCAAGACCGAGCGGGAGGCGATCTATACCCTGATGAAAAAAGCCGGCATGATGGTAATTTCTTGTCCGGTCTCCTGGCTAAATGAGCGACGGAGCGAAGAACTTTCACCCATTCATAACCCGATCACTCCAGTTGATGAGCTGCTGCCCCACCAAATTCCGGTAGGGATTGGCACCGATAATATTGCTGACATCTGGATGCCTTGGAACGATGGGGATATGTGGATGGACCTGAGGGTCCTGTTAGAAGCCGCCAGAATCTATGACATTGACCAACTGGTACAGATTGCCACGACCAATGGCAGAAAGATTTTAGGGGTGAACTAGTATGTCAAAGGCACCAAAACTGCGGACACCTTTTTATAACCCAGATCTCTCGTATGATCAGAACTATGACCAAGGCCCTTTTGGTGACTTTGCGAGTGAAGAGATCTGGCAGCCCAAACAACCACCCAGATTCCAATTCTTAGGTCAGCCGCTCGATTTTCCTTTCGGAATTCCGGCTGGTCCACTTTTAAATCGGAAGTTTACTCATGCTGCTTTTCGTTTAGGTTTCCCAGTGGCTACCTACAAGACAGTACGTCGACACGCTCATCCTTCCCATCCCTATCCAAATGTGATGGCAGTCAAGCTGGATGGAGACTTAACAATAGAAAAAGCTCAGCAGCCACTGATTGCTGATACCACTTATGAGCAGCCACTCTCAATCACTAACTCTTTTGGTGTTCCCTCCCAGGCACCCGATGTTTGGCAAGCTGATCTCAATCTGGCTGTTCAAGATGCCCGTCCTGGACAACTCTTAATCGGTAGCTTTCAAGGGACATCAAAAGGTGAAGGCGTTGAAGCATTTGTAGAAGACTGTGTTGAAACGGCGGTACTGGTAGCGCAGACCGGTGCTAAGGTGCTGGAAATGAACTTAAGCTGCCCCAATGAAGGAACAAGTAACTTACTATGTTTTGATATCGACCGGGTCGAACAGGTAGTAAAAGCAGTCAAAGCCAAAGTCCATCAGCCGCTGGTTCTCAAGATTGCCTACTTTGTTGATCAGGCACAGCTGGTCGAGTTCGTGACGCGGGTAGGAGCATTAGTTGAGGGGCTAAGTGCTATCAACACGATTCCGGCAACTGTAGTTGATCGCACAGGTCAACAGGCACTGCCTGGGAAAGGTCGCGCAGTTAGTGGTGTCTGCGGACATGCAATTAAGTGGGCCGGTCTGGAGATGGTGCAGCGATTAAGAGAATTACGTGCACAGCACAACCTGCAGTTTGCAATTGTCGGTGTGGGTGGGGTAACGACAGTGGCTGATTATCAGGAGTACCGGCAAGTCGGTGCCGATTTGGTAATGAGTGCCACCGGCGCCATATGGAATCCATATCTTGCACAAGAAATAGTTAGCACGGAAGGAGTGGTATGACCTCAGTCAAAGCTGATGTTGCCCAAAGCTTACTCAAGATCGGGGCAGTGGGTTTTACTCCAGACCGCCCGATTACCTTTAAATCAGGAATTCTGTCACCGGTCTATGTCGATAACCGTCGCTTGCCATACTATCCAGGCGAATGGAGAGAAGTCATCGCCGCGTTTCAACAAGTCATTCAAGAAAAAGGTATTCACTTTGACGTGATTGCAGGCATCGAAACTGCTGGGATTCCCCACAGCGCGGCACTCGGATTTGCCAGCCAAAAATCCTCGGTGTTTGTCCGCAAAGCAACCAAGGACCACGGGACAAAAAAGCGTGTCGAAGGCGGAGACGTCAGGGGAAAAACAGTCTTATTGATTGAGGATCACATTACTACTGGCGGAAGTAGTTTATCGGGTGTGGAAGCATTGCGGGCAGAAGGCGCGACTGTCACGCACTGCTTGGCAATTACCAGCTACGAGTTTGCCGAAGCAGTTGAAAACTTTCGGAAGGCGGACGTCATGCTGGAAACGTTGACGTCATTCTCTGCGATTTTGCAGCAGGCAGAGAAAGGCAAAACTCTCACTACGGCAGATCGAGAACTGGTTGAAGATTGGCTACGCGATCCACATGGCTGGGGGAGCCGGCAAGGAAAGTAATGGCAAGTCAAGCACTCCAAAAATACCGACAACGAGTGGAAAAGGTTCAGTCGATGCTATGCGTGGGACTTGATTCTGACCGACAGAAGATACCGTCACATTTGCAAAATGAGCAGTTCCCCCAGTTTGCGTTTAATGTGGCTATTATTGACGCCACTCACCAATATGTTTGCGCTTACAAGCCGAACTTGGCATTCTACGAAGCGGGCGGAGAGCAGGGATTACACGAGCTGAAGCTGACGCTGGAGTATCTCCAAGCCAACTATCCCGACATCCTCACCATTGCCGATGCCAAACGGGCAGACATTGGTTCCACCAATGACCACTACGTTACCAGCATCTTTGATTGGTTTGGCTTTGATGCAGTGACGCTCCATCCATATCTCGGAAGAGAAGCGCTCCTGCCTTTTTTAGACAGAGAGGACAAGGTGTCGATTATTCTCTGCCGGACTTCTAACCCGGGATCTGGTGAGTTTCAAGATTTACGTGTGGATGGTCAACCACTCTGGGCGAAAGTCGCCGAGCAAGTCAGTAGCAGCTGGAACCGGAACAACAACTGTATGTTGGTCGTGGGAGCAACGTATCCTCAGGAAATGAAGGAGATCCGTACAATCGTAGGAGATGAGATGGTCTTCCTGGTACCGGGAATCGGGGCACAAGGCGGAGATATCAAGGAGGCAGTGGTGAACGGGGCTAACTCAGCCGGGAAAGGGTTGATCCTCAACGTGGGCAGGAGCGTCATTTTTGCTTCAGGAGAGAAGGATTTTGCGGAACGATCCAAAGAAGAAGCAAGCCAGCTTGTTCAGGCAATACGATCCCAAAGCTAACAAGAAGCCTTGGCGGAGGTGGAGGGGTTCGAACCCTCGTATCCCGTGAAGGATCACGCTTTCCAGGCGTGTGCAATTGACCACTATGCGACACCTCCCGTTTTCCCTGGTGCTCAATTTTAACATCAGTCGGCAACTTCTACACTTGCAGGACGACTGCTTTCAGAAGTCGCCTACTTAAGCTGTTCGGCCTGCGAAGACTGTGTTAGCATACATCGATATGTCAGTTATCCACTTCTTTGTCGACTTCATTTTGCACCTGGACGAGCACCTGGTGAACATCGTCTCTACGTACGGGACCTTAACGTATGTCATCTTGTTTCTCATTATTTTTGCCGAGACGGGTTTTGTAATTACGCCATTCCTGCCTGGTGACTCGCTTTTGTTTGCCACAGGCGCCCTGGCTGCTCTGGGTTCAATGAACATCTTTCTGGTCCTGTCCATCCTGATGCTGGCAGCTATTTTGGGTGATACGGTGAACTACTGGATCGGCCACTTTTTTGGTCAGGCTATCATCAACAATCCTAGAATTCCCATCAATCAAGAGCACATCGATAAAACGCAAGCCTTCTATGCGAAGCATGGCGGGAAGACGATTGTGCTTGCCCGCTTTGTGCCGATTGTCCGCACCTTTGCACCGTTTGTAGCCGGGATTGGTAAGATGCACTACAGCACGTTTATTACCTATAACGTGGTTGGCGGTGTCATCTGGGTCGGTGCCTTCACCTTGGCTGGCTACTTCTTTGGCAACATTCCTTGGGTAAAACATAACTTCGAGATCGTTGTCTTTGCGATCGTTGCCATCTCAGTGGTGCCCATGTTCTACGAGCTCCTCCAGTCCAGGCTCAAAAAAGGTGCCAAAAACGCTCACCCTACCCAGGAGTAGCTTTCTAACGCTGAGTACTTTCTGCCCTCTGTTCTGCGGACATTTTTCGGGTATACTGCTGGCAGGTGAGGAGTGTTCATGTCCCAGATTCAGGAAGTCAAGCAAGCGACTGACATCGTTCAGCTGATTTCCGAACGCGTCAGCTTGCAGCGTTCCGGAGCCAACTGGCGTGGGCTGTGTCCATTTCACTCTGAGAAGTCTCCCTCATTTTTTGTCAGTGAACAGCTCCAGCGCTATCGCTGTTTTGGCTGTGGCAAATCTGGCGATGCGTTTACCTTTTTGGAAGAGTACGAGGGAATGACCTTTGCGGAGGCGCTTCAGTACCTGGCAGACCGAGCCGGGATTACTTTAACCAAACAGACCTTTACCGACGAAGACGAACAACGCAAGCGGTTGCTCGAGATTTTGAACTTAAGTCGGGAGTACTACCATTTTCTATTGACTGAGCATGACGTTGGCAAAAAGGGGATGGCCTATCTCAAAGACAGGGGTCTGTCTCAGGAGTCGATCAAGGTCTTCCAGCTCGGTTATGCGCTATCGCAGTGGGATGGTCTCCTCAAATACCTCCATGGCAAAAAAAAGTATAGCTTGGCAGACATTCAGGCTGCTGGTTTGATCATCAAGGGACAAGGTGGCCGGAGCTATGACCGATTCCGGGACCGCATTATGTTCCCTCTGACTGACCACCGAGGTCGGGTGGTCGGCTTCTCAGGACGGGTGTTGGATCCCGCGGTCAAAGAAGCAAAGTATATTAATACACCGGAGACGATGCTCTACCACAAAAGTCAGCTGCTGTTTGGCTACTCACAACTCTATCAGGAGATCCGGAAAGAGAATGAGGTTGTCGTGGTAGAGGGAGAGTTTGACGTCATCTCTTCAGCCCAGGCACATGTCAATAACGTCGTCGCGGTCAAAGGCTCTGCGCTGACCGAAGAACACATGCGTCTGCTCAGCCGGACTGTGGAGCGGGTCTTGCTCTGTTTCGATACGGACAGCGCCGGAATTGAGGCTACTCGCCGAGCAATTGCGGTAGCCAAGCCGTTTGGTATAGAGCTACGAGTACTTGATTTTGGTGATCATGCACAAAAAGATCCTGACGAACTGGCTAGGACTAATCCCCAACTGTGGCGTCAGATTGCCAAGTCGTCTGTCTCGGTTTATGAGTTTTTGATGCGGGCTGCGCTCAAAGAGTACGACCCAGCTACTCCTGAAGGCAAACGCAAGATCGTCAATCAACTCGCCCCGGTTTTTAGCCAAATTAGCCATGCAGTTGAGCGGGAGTACTATGTCCGCAAACTTGCCGAAGCCCTGGAAGTCAAAGAGAATGCCCTTCAGCTCGATCTACAAAAGTTCGGCGTTGCCAAGAGTGTGGCAGGTGGTTCTCGTTCTTCCGGAGGAGCTCAAGCTGAACCCAAGCAAGCGGCAGCACCTCAGTCCAGTCGCAGAACGCGCCTGGAGCACTACCTACTATTTTTGCTCTTTCAGGCTGATGCAGCAGCGGTTCCCAGCTTTCTCAAACAAGTCCTGGAGTTTGAGTGGCAGCTACCTGCGGCTAAGCACTTGGTAGTCGCACTGGCTAAGCATCCCATCGATGAGCACTGGTCTCTTCAAAACTTTGCCCGAGGCTTGGCCGAGGACCTCCAGCAGCGCCTTTTCGAGATCACCGCTGAAGAGGAGTTCCTGCAGATTATTGCCGAGATGGACCAAACAGATCGGGAGAAAGAGTTTGCCAAAGAGTGGCAGAAGGCGCTGGCAGATCTGACGCAGTTCCAGGTCAGTGAACAGACTGCTGCCATTCAAGCCCGTCTGGATGAACTTGACGGCTTGCCGGAAAAGACGCCGGAGCAAGAAGCCGAACAGATGCAACTTCTTCAACAGGTCGTTCAGCTCCGCGGGAAAAAGGTGTAGGTTTCCCGGTATCCAGAGAAAAATAGATTTTTTCTTTTCCAATACACCTCTTTGATCTATTGACATGACATACCCCCTAGGGGTATAAGAGAACACGTGCCAAGTGATCCAGTTCTACTCCAAATGAAGCGAATTAAGGGCCAGCTCGACGGCATCATCGGAATGTACGAAAATGAGCAGGCTTGCGTTGACGTGGTTCGCCAAGTCATCGCCGCACGGAACTCCTTGGGACGGGTGGCGCGGGATTTGCTGACAGGGGAAGCCAGCCGTTGCACAAAAGAGCGGAATGTGGAAGAACTAGAAGAGGTGCTAAAAGAACTCTTCAGGTACTAGTAATACATAAAGTATGAATCTTGGTGAGTGTCTCACCCGGAAAGGAAAAGATGACTGACATGACAAACACCCCAGCCTCTACTGCTGGTACCGCAGCCGAGCCGGCAATCATCCACCTGGATGAAGCCAGCTTCCAAAAAACAATTAACGAGGCAACTGTCCCGGTTCTGGTCGACTTTTACGCCGACTGGTGTGGCCCATGCAAGATGGCTGCTCCAGTGCTGGAAAAGATTGCTAAAGAGATGAAGGGAAAGCTGCTAATTGCTAAAGTCAACACGGACGAAGCATCCAGTCTGACTCAGCAGTTCGGCGTGATGAGTATTCCTACTGTAATCGTTTTCCAAAAGAAAGACGATAAGGCAGTCGAAGTTGATCGCAAGATCGGCTTCCCGGGCGAGGAAGGTTATCGCCAGATGATTGCTCAGGTAGTCCCAGCTACCGCTGCAGCCTGATTACATAAGGAAACTTTATGACGAAAACGCGCGTTGCGATTATTGGCAGTGGCCCCACTGGCTATACCGCAGGTATCTATGCAGGCCGGGCAAGTCTCGAGCCGATTCTTTTTGCTGGCCAGAAAAGTGGTGGTCAACTGATGTTGACGACCGAGATAGAGAACTTTCCCGGTTTTGCTCAGGGGAAAAATGGGCCGGAGCTGATGATCGAGATGCGCCAGCAAGCGGAGCGTTTCGGAGCCAAGATCGTCGACCAGTATGTGTACGCGGTTGACTTCTCGGTTCGTCCTTTCAAACTGTGGACTCATCTGCCTGCTGATGCCAATCCGGAGGTTCTGGAAAAAGGCAAAGACGAAGATTTTGCGCAGCTGTCTGCCAAGCTGAAAGCCGAGCCTCATGACTATGAGGCTGACGCAGTGATCCTGGCTGTCGGCGCCCGTTCCCGCATGTTGGGAGCACCTGGCGAGATGGAGTTTCTGGGTCGAGGAGTCAGTACGTGTGCCGTGTGTGACGCGGCTTTTTATAAAGGTAAACAAACTCTGGTAGTCGGGGGTGGTGATGCGGCCATGGAAGACACCTTGGCACTCACCAAGTTTGCCGACTCGGTCAAAGTCTTAGTTCGCAGCGACAAGATGCGAGCTAGTAAGATCATGCAGGAGCGGGTGATAGCACACCCTAAAGTAAAGGTGCTCTATAACACTTCCATTAAAGAGATCAAGGGTGAGGGTGCAGTCAAGGAAGCCGTCCTGCTCAACACTGCCACCCAGGCTGAAGAGGCGACTCCGATTGATGGAGTGTTTATTGCCATTGGCCATATTCCCGCGACTGGCATCTTCAAAGGACAGCTCAAGCTCGATTCTCACGGTTTTATCTTGACCCGACAAAGCATTACCGCCGAAGGTGTCGAGATGGCTAAAGCAGCCCTCGATGAGACTGGAAAAGTGGCATTCCCCACTATGACTTCTGTGGAAGGAGTCTTTGCTGGTGGTGATGCCGTAGACGTCCGCTATTGGCAAGCAGTGACAGCAGCCGGTCAGGGCTGCGCGGCTGCGATCGACGCAGAACGTTGGTTGGAAGGCAGGTAAAAGAAAGGAGCGCCAATGTCTGACGTCTATCAAGACTCTCTTGCGCTTCATCGCAAATATCAAGGAAAGTTGGGTGTCCAGTCACTTATTTCAGTCAAAAACCGCCAAGAGCTCTCGCTTGCTTACACGCCAGGGGTAGCCGAGGCCTGCCGCGTTATTGCCAAAGATCCGGCTGAATCATTTGCTCTTACTCTCCGTGGTCGGACAGTCGCAGTCGTCTCCGACGGCTCTGCCGTGCTAGGACTGGGAAACATTGGCGCCGCGGCTGCCATGCCGGTCATGGAAGGTAAGTCGCTGCTGATGAAGGAGTTTGCCGGTGTGGACAGCATTCCTCTGGTCATCGATACTCAAGACACGAATCAGATTATTCGATTTGTGGAGCAAGTCGCTCCGTCATTTGTGGGGATCAATCTGGAAGATATTGCTGCCCCGCGCTGTTTTGAAGTAGAGGACGCACTCCAGGAAATCGGGATTCCGGTGTTTCACGATGATCAACATGGTACTGCCATCGTCGTAACCGCAGCTTTAACAAATGCTGCAAAAGTTGCCGGAAAATCCTTTTCCTCGCTCAGAGTAGTTCTGGTCGGAGCTGGCGCTGCTGGTTTGGCAACAGCCAAGATGTTGCTCGGTCTGGACGGACCTTGGACAGCGCTCCGACAGCTCGCCGATGTTGAGAGAATTGCTGAACTGAAGATGG
>JACFOI010000015.1 GCA_019454415.1 Patescibacteria group bacterium
GACCGGTTCTTGGCAATTATAGCAGGAAAAGGGCTCAAAGTAAAATATTATAGGATGTTTTCCAGGAAGAAACCTCTGCTCCTCACAGCCTTCACTCCCCTGTCTCGAGCTCCAGGAACTCAACCCGCTCTCTCAGCTTTCTGAGCTTTGCTTGAGCTTCCTCTGAGGCAAGCCGACTGAGCTCCAAGAGCTCTAAGAGTTCTTGTTTTGCGGCTCCTTTTGTGGTGAAGCTCTCTTCCTCTTCTCCCCACCTTTTCTCGAGCTCCGGGATACATAACGTCAGAACGGTCAGCGGGCCGGCCAAGTCATGGACGAGCTTCGCGACACTGGCAGGGCTAGGTGGTTGAATGGCGTTTTTAGGCATACTTAGTATTGAGCCTGTATCCTATTCCGTAGATCGTCTCGATCCTACAACCCTGGGCTAAGAGAGGAAGTTTCTTCCGCAAGTTTTTGATCTGTGCCTCTAGGACATTTCCGCATGCTGCCGCTTCTCCCCAAATGGTATCCAGTAGCCGTGCCTTCCTCACGACCTGGTCTCTATGTCGCAGAAGGACGGTCAGCAGCTCATTTTCTAAACGAGTCAAATGGATGACATCATCGGCTGTTCGGACACTGGATTCTTCCGGGGAAAAAACAATGTTGCCCAGAGATAACTCCTGAGGGTCCCATACTTTTGCCCGTCTCAACAGTGTGGCTACCCGGGCATTCAGCTCGGCTGCCGAAAATGGTTTAGTCAGATAATCATCGGCTCCGGCAGTCAGTGTATTCACTTTGGTGGAGACCTCAGTAATTCCGGAAAGTACCAGGATGGAGGGTGGATGTCGATGGAAGTTGGTCGGCTCACAAAACTGCGCACCTGATCCGTCGGGTAATTGGAGATCAATAATCAACAGCTCAAACTCTCGTTCGGCCAGGAAACGTTCGGCAGCCTGACAGGTTGGTGCGTGTGTGACTGAGTACCGATGGCGAAGGAGCCACTGGACAGTTTGCGCGGTGGGCTGATGGTCTTCGAGCAGCAAGATGTGGGGACGTTCAGTCATGGGCCTTGATTATAAAAATCGATCCCAAGATGCAAAGGCGTAATTGATGTGTGACTACTTGGGAGAGATGCGGAAGACGTTAGCCTTCAATGTATTATCAGCACTGTTGATTAACAGCTGAGCGTCCAGTTGATCAGGTGTTTGATTCATGTAATCAGCAAGATGTTCTTCAAGAAATGGTTTCAAACACTTTTCTTCTGCGACTGCCGGAGAGTCATCAAAAAAGTAACCGACCACAATCTTATTGCAGATCAAATACGTCACATCAGCCGGATAGTCAAAAGTGTACTGCAAGTTGTTTCCATCAGGTCGGAGCACTGAGTAGGAGCGGCCATGACTCTCTTCCAGGAACAGCAAAAATGGTGGCAGAAACCAGCCCGGATCTGCCCAGCTAGTGAAGTCTGTTAGTACAAAACGTTGGAAGCCATGGATCTCTTTTTGTTGCTGAAAATCTTTTTCGATACTGTGCGTGATCCACTCTGCTGCTGCCAGCTCTTGGAAAAAAGCTGACGGCTGCAGCACCATTCGTAGCGCGGGAATCTCTAAGACAAGCAGCAAGATACAGAAAACTTCCAGGGAAAGAATCCGTGCTCCCAAATTCCACTTTTTAAGTACCTCGAACAGGACTAACGGGATGAGTAACAAGGCCAGCGACTGATAATGAGGCATATAGTCAAAGCCAAACGGAAAAGTTTTGCTGGTCGGAAAAAGAAGGTGAGGCAAAAAGTAGGTTGAGAAAAAAAGAAAGTACACCATAAAAGGAGCGTTCGTCCTCTTTTTCAAAATCAGAGTAGCCCCTACTCCCCACGACACCATCAGTACAATCGGCATCCACTTTGAGAGCAGAGTGTAGAGATACACCGACTGAAAGAACGCGTAGAAGAGTGAGAGGTGGAAGCCCCATATCTGGTCCAGCCCGCTGATTCTTTTGGCCGTCAAGGTCTCTTGTTGATAGACCACAAAATCACTGATAGAGCCGGAAGTAGTGACGAGCCAAAGACTTACGCAAGCTACTCCAGCCAGACCAAGTACCAGCAGTTTCTTTGCCACAGGCGCCTGATTTTTGATAAAAACCCAACCAGTTACTACCAGGACTGCTGGCAGCATCGTCAACAGAGAGTAATGCAGCAAAACACCAAAGGTAAACGTCAGGAGTAACAACACTGCCCGCCGTAAGGAGACGCAGTTCCATGCCCAGATCCCTAACATCACTACCACTAAACTGAGTGAGGGTAAGGTGTTGCGTTGATAGACGGAAAGCTGGAACTGCGACAGTGTCACATTGACGGCCAGCGCAAACAGACAGACCAGCCCTAGCCACTTCCCACCGACTTGCCGACCGATCTCCCAGCCTGCCAATAAGGACAACAGACCGAGAACAGTGAAGCCCAAGATTACTGACATCTTGTCATGTCCAAAGCTCCACAGGACCGCCAGCGCGTTGTAGTAAACGTATGAGTTCTTGAGGACTCCTCCACTCGCATTCGCTAAGGGCCGAACAGTTGAAAACTTACCGTCCTCATTGATCCGTTTGGCGATCATGATGTCCCGTGCAGAGTCATCAAACCACTGAGTACGGGAGTAGATATTGGTCAAACGAGTAAAACAAGCGAGTCCCACGACAGCCAGAGCTAAAACTCCATAAAGTATGTTTTGCCACTTGTAGCGTCCCAAGAAGGAAAGGTGATAATCTCGCATACCGTAACTTCTTAGAGTATCGGGAAAGTGGGAGCTGTGCAAGAATGCCGCTTACTCGGCTGCTTCTGGTCCGGGTTCGCTGGCTTCACTGGCCTCGTTGGTTAGTGCGACGGCGACTACTTTGTCGCCGGCCTTCGGGCGCATCAGGATGACACCCTGAGTGGGGCGAGTCAGCACAGGAATGCTCTTCTCAGTCAAAGGCAGTTTAATCATCTGCCCGGACTCGGTGGTAATCACGACTTCACGGTGAAGCTCCGTTGCCATCATGGCTGCGACGACGTTGCCAGTTTTCTTGGTGATCTCGGCAACTTTAACGCCTTGACCGGCTCGTTTCTGCATCGGGTACTGAGAGAGATCAGTTCGTTTACCCAGGCCGTTCTCAGTCACCAGCAGCAACTGACGGGTCTCGGTTTCCTTGGTCAACGCTTCCACGCCGACCACGTAGTCGCCGGCTTTGAGCTCGATTCCTTTGACGCCTTGGGTGTCGCGGTTGGAGCTTTTGACTTCAGTTTCGCTGAAACGAATCGATTTACCTTGATGGCTGATCAACATCAACTCGTCCTTGCCAGTAGTGATCTTGCCCCAGACTAACTCGTCGTTGTCTTTCAACAAGATGGCAATGATGCCGTTCTGACGAATATTTTGGTATAGCTTGACAGCGGTTTTCTTGACCAAACCGTTCCGGGTGGCCAAAGTGATAAAGCAGTCTTTATCGGCGACTTCATCCAGAATAATGATGCTGCGGACGGTCTCATTGGTGTGCAGGTTGATCAAGTTGACTAGAGCCGTACCCTTTGCCTGTCGGCCGCTCTCCGGAATTTCAAAGGCCTTCAGTTTGAAAACGCGACCTTGATTGGTGAATAAGAGCAAGCTGTCATGGGTGTTGGCAGTCAGGATGCTGTGAACGGCGTCCTCTTCTTTTGTTTTGATGCCGATGGCTCCCTTGCCGCCGCGGTTCTGTGAACGCAAGGCGCTCGGACTGTAACGTTTGATGTAGCCTGTTTGCGTCAGAGTGATGACCGTAGCCTCGTTGGCAATCAAGTCTTGCTCGCTGAACTCGCCGATCTTCCCTTTGACGAGCTTGGTCAAGCGTTTGTCGCCGTACTGCTCGATCATTTCCTGTGTCTCGGTAGCGATCAGCTTCAGGATTGCCTCTGGACTGAGCAGCAAGGTGATCAGCTTATCCATTAGCTCTTTGAGCATCTTATACTCATCCTCAATTTTCTTCCGCTCCAGAGCAGCCAGGCGTTTCAGCTGCATGTCTAAGATGGCGATGGCCTGCGGCTCCGACAGTCCGAACTTTTTCATCAACGCTGCACGGGCTGCGTCAGTATCTGCGGAGCGGCGGATAGTCTCGATGACTTCATCCAAATTATCGAGAGCAATCAATAAGCCTTCCAAAATATGTGCGCGGGCACGGGCCTCTTCAAGGTCAAACTGGGCACGGCGGACGACCACCAGCTGGCGGTGGCTGATGAACTCGCTCAAGACTTGCTTGATGTTCATCAGCTGCGGGGTGCCTTCGCTGTTTAAGGCCACCATGTTCATGGGGAAGCTGCTCTGCAGTTCGGTGTACTTGAAGAGTGAGTTCAAGACCACTTTGGGTCGAGCGTCACGTTTCAACTCAATGGTGATCTGCATACCGGTCCGGTCGGAGTCGTCATTAAGATCTTTGATGCCATCAATCTTCTTGCTCCGGACGAGGTCGGCAATCTTCATGATCAAACGTGCTTTGTTAACCTGGTACGGAATCTCGGTGACTAGGATCTTAAAGTTGCCTTTTTTGTCTTCAACAATCTCGGTTTTGGCGCGGACGACGATCTTGCCTTTGCCGGTGTGATACCCCTCTTTGATAGCTTGGAAGTCGTACATGATGCCACCCGTCGGGAAGTCTGGTCCCTGGATGTGCTCCATAATCTCGTCGATGGTGATCTGACTGCTGAATGCGCCAGCTAATGAGCGCGCGTCAGATGCCAAAATGGCGTCGATCTTGGCGTTGTGGTCTTTGATGGATTTGAGATCGGGCTTGGTAGACTTTGGTTCGTCATCCAGCGAAACGGGTGCGTTGACTGCCACTGCTTCACCCTGCTCTATAGTGGCCAAAATCGCCTGACCGACCTCGATTAAGTTGTGTGGTGGAATCTTGGTTGCCATACCGACGGCGATACCCTCAGCGCCCATCAGCAGCAGATTTGGTAGCTTAGTGGGCAGAACCACTGGCTCCTGCAACGAGCCGTCAAAGTTGTTCTCAAACGGTACGGTTTTCTTATCGATGTCGATCAACAGCTCTTTGGAGATCTTTGCCAAACGTGCCTCGGTGTACCGCATGGCTGCCGGGCTGTCACCGTCTACAGAGCCAAAGTTGCCTTGGCCGTCAATCAACGGATAACGCATGCTGAAGTCTTGGGCTAAACGCACAAGTGCCGAGTAGACTGCAGCGTCACCATGGGGATGATATCGACCTAATACGTCTCCGACGATACGACCGCTTTTCTTATAGGCACTCGTGTGGTGGAAGCCACTCTTGTACATCGAGAACAAGATGCGGCGGTGGACGGGCTTCAAGCCGTCACGAACGTCGGGCAGCGCCCGAGCCACGATCACGCTCATGGCATAGTCAAGGTACGACTTCTCCATCTCAGAGATGATCGAGATGTGTTTAATCTTGCCGTACTTATCCTCAGTGATCGAGTTAATACTCGGTCCTTCAGCTTCCACGGCCAAGTTAGTTTCGCCGGCCATCCGCGGCTCCCCGACTACTTCACCTTGCTCGGTCTCAGATAGCTCAGTCGCTTGATCAACGAGCTCTTGGTCAATATCTTGATCGTGGGATGAATCGTTCCCGTCCACCATAGTTTCCTTTGTTTAATGGGACACGCCCGAGGCGGTCCGCTGTGCTGCTTAGGCAGCTTTCTTCAGTGCTTCCTCCAGCTCTTTGAGAGCTTCTTCTTTACCGACGAATTTGTTGATCTTGACCCATTTATCTTTTTCGAGGTCTTTATAGTGTTCAAAGAAGTGCTTGATGCGGTCCAAACGATATTGAGGGACGTCGCTTAAGTTTTCCCAGCCACCACAAATGTAATCTTGTTTGGCTTTGGCTGGCACACAGATAAGCTTGTGGTCGATCCCCTCCTCGTCTTCCATCTCGAGCATACCGATGACACGGGCCTTCATCCACGCTCCCGGCATGACTGGCTGAGCAGTCAGCAGTAAAGCATCGAGTGGATCACCATCTTTACCCATAGTGCCCTCGATCAAACCGTAGTTTTCCGGGTAGGCCATCGGAGTCGGGACGAAACGGTCCACGTAGATACGACCGTTCTCTTCGTCTTGTTCATACTTGATAGAAGATCCTGCGGGGATCTCGACCATGACTTCGATAACTTGGTCAGACATACTTCCCTTTCTATACGTCCAAGTTCGCTAACTTGGCGCGTGATTGGATAAACTTCTTGCGTGGCGGAACATCGTCACCCATCAGGGTTTCGAAGGTGTGATCGGCTTTGGTTGCGTCGTCGATCGTCACTTTTTTCAAAATACGTGTATCTGGATTCATGGTGGTATCCCAAAGCTGCTCTGGGTTCATCTCACCTAGACCTTTGAAACGCTGGATGACTGGGTTAGCGTTCGGATACTTGGTTTGAATTTCTTTGACCTTTTGATCTCGTTCATCGTCGGAGTAGACGTAGTGGTTTTCCTTATTGAAAGAGACTTTGAACAACGGCGGCATGGCGATATACAAAAATCCTTGCTTGATCACCTCCGGAAGATGGCGGTAGAAGAACGTCAAGCCCAGAGTGGTAATGTGCTCGCCGTCCACGTCGGCATCGTTCATCAAGATGATGCGGTGGTAGCGCAGCTTCTCGGGTTTGAACGTCTCCCCGATCCCTGCTCCCAAGGCAATCACCAGGTTCTTCAACTCTTCAAAAGCCACAATCTTGTCCAGGCGGGCACGTTCAGTGTTGAGAATCTTTCCCCGCAGTGGATAGACGGCTTGGAAACGGCGGTCGCGGCCTTGCTTGACCGTACCACCTGCAGAGTCACCCTCAACGATGTAGATCTCGGAGTCGGCGGCTTCTTTGCTCTGACAGTCGGCCAACTTTCCGGGAAGGGTTGATCCCTCGAGGGCGCCCTTGCGGATGACTGCGTCTTTGGCTGCACGGGCAGCCATCCGGGCTTTGGCAGCCAGCATTACTTTTTCGATCAAGATGCGGGCAGCTTTGGGATTCTCCTCAAGGAATACTTCTAAGCCATCTTTGAAGATCGAGTACACTGCAGACTGGGCTTCGGAGTTGTTCAACTTACTTTTTGTCTGGGATTCGAACTGAATGTCATTGGACGGCATCTTAATAAAGACCACTGCCGTCAGCCCTTCCCGCAGGTCTTCTGTGGTGAACAGCTCTTTCTCTTTGGCCAGGTTATTCTTTAAGGCATAGTCTTTGAGCACTTTGTTCAGCGCCATCCTGAAGCCAGTCAAGTGGGTGCCACCGTCCGGGGTCTTGATAACGTTGGCATAGCTTTCCAGCTTTTCGGCGTAGCTGTCGTTGTACTGCATGGCTACTTCGACGCCAATCTTCTTATGAGTAGTCTCATCTTCCCAGGTGCCACTGGTGTAAATCACTTCGTGGAGTGGCTTTTTTAGCATGTTCAGGTGTTCCACCAGTGAGCGGATACCACCTTCAAAGTAGTAGTGCTGCTCTACCTCGGCGATCGTGTCTGTGAGTTGGAAGTACAAGCCAGCCATCAGGTAGGCACGGTCGCGGATGATCTCGATCAACGTGTTGTGGTTGAAGAGATTCGTCGAAAAGAGGGACTTATCCGGAATGAAGTAAACAAGTGTCCCAGTTTCATACTTTACGAAATCTTTTGACTGCAAAGGAAACATTTGTTTTACTTCTGATTCTTTAATTTCCTTTACGGCATACTTTGGTTTGCCGATGGAGTACTCCTGAATGTAAAACTTCTTATCGCGGCGGACGATCACAATCATTTGCGAAGATAAAGCATTCACCGCGGATGAACCAACACCGTGAAGTCCACCTGATGCCTGGTACGCAGTCTCCTCAAACTTTCCGCCGGCATGAAGGGTGGTCATCACGACTTCGAGCGCTGAGACACCTACCTGGGGATGGATATCCACTGGGATACCACGGCCGTTATCAACAACCGTAATTGCTCCTACGCCTGACTCTTCCCCTTCGACTTGGGTGTGGTAAAGCTGAATGACCTTGCCATAACCGGCGAGCGCCTCATCCACGGCATTGTCCAAAATTTCTTTGGCCAGATGGTGCAGTCCACGGGCGTCAGTTGACCCGATATACATACCGGGACGCTTCCGTACAGGTTCAAGTCCCTCAAGTACTTTAATCTCGGATGCTTTGTATTGATTGGTAACTACCATATTCCCTACTAGCTTCTGTAATGTGGCAAAATCGTCCGAAAAGTATAACAGATGAGTTGTGGTGCCACGAAGAGCACTCACTTATAACCTGTTTTATACGATTTGTCTAGGTGCCGAGCTGCACCCATTTAACGTCCAGAAGAATCAGCTTTTGGTAGGAACAAACTGAAAGAAAAATTGCTCAATTACCAGGCGAACATTGGCATTTTTTTCCAGCTGTTGCAGCGCTGAGAGCGCTGCCTGAAGTTGCTGTACAAGCTTGGGAGACGGATGAGCTCTCAGCCGGCTGTGCAAAAACGCCGCAACCGCTGTCAGCAGTGAGAGCGCTTGAGGTCGATCTTTATACTCTTCCGAGAGCTTAAATACCTGCGTGAGTGTGAGTGTTTTTGCAGGATAGGTCTGTAAGAGCTGACGGAGCTCATCATCAAGAGGCAACTCTTCGCTGATAACCTCCCCGCGGGTAAGCTGAATGACCTGACTACGGGATTGGACGGTTTCCAAAACCCCAGAGAGATCGCTGGTGGTGGCCAAAAGTTGGGCATGAGCGGGTGGCTCCTCCAGAAGTTTGAGAAGAGCATTCTGGGCTGGCAGTGAGGCAAGCTCGATGTTGGCAATCACGATCAAGCGCCGGGAGTACTGCAGCGGGGCATGGAGAATATTGAGCTGCAGCTGACGGACCTGCTCGATTTGAAGGGGCGAGATCGTGTTTTCAGTGATATCTCCATTAACGACACTTAGATCCGCCGAGTGAAAGATCGGTTGAAGCTCTGCAGGAGTAAGTCGCTCGAGAAGTTCCAGCTGCTCACTCAGCGAAACCATCGATGGAAAAATAAACAGCTGAGTCAGTGTCATGTAGGTCGATTATACGTGTCAGGGAAACTTTCCCCCATCCTTGCATCTGGGCGTCCACTATGGCACCATTAAGATGCTTGCCCTATGACTGATCAATCCGGTTTACCAACGAGTTCTCCATCTGGGAATCTAGCGATTCCGCAGTCTGCTCCCCCAAAGATCGACCACACGGGGATGAGTGATGCTGCCCCCAGTAACGATACAGGGGCAGCTCCTTCCGTGATTGCCCCTCCAAGCTCTCCCAGCGTTCTGGGGACGACTTCTGCCCCGTCCGTCCCTGCGATCTCCCTGACCCCTATGGAGGCGGTCCAGTCTACAGAGCCTGCTCCGGATCTTCAGGCGGTCAGTGCCAACTTAGCCGAGATGGCCAGTGCTTCTGCACCGGTCCCAAGTACGGCGCCGGGAGCTGTCTCCCCTCAGACCCCGGAGGTGAGTCCTCCTGCCCCAGCTCCGAGCATTCAACCCCCCGGAGAGATTCCTGGTGTTCCCAGTACCTCCACTTCTTCTTTGGCCAACATGTTGGTTCAAAAGGGATACATTACTGACAAACAGTATCAAGACTTGTTAATTGAGCAGGCCAGCTCAGGCAAAAGTGTAGAAACGTTGATTGATGAAAAACACTTGGTCAAAGAAACAGACATGACCAAGGCTAAGGCTGCTTTTTACAACTTGCCGTACATCAACCTGGCAGAAACAGGTGCTTCTCCTGAAGCGATCAGTCAGATTCCGGAAAGCGTGGCTCGTCGGTATCAGATCTTGCCGTTTGCCATCGACAAACAGAACCAGCAGTTGTCGGTAGCGATGAAGAATCCACTCGACTTGTCTGCCATCGACTTTGTCGAGAAAAAGACTGGCTACAAACTATTGCCCCACTTTGCGACACCGACCGAGATTGAGCGAATGATCACTGAGCGGTATGCGCAGAGTTTGTCGAGTGAGGTCAATGCAGCGCTCAAGGAAACTGGTCAAACCTCCACTCCTACTCGCCAAGAAGCGAATGCAGTTTTCTCCCGGGAGGTAGTACGAGAAGCGCCGATCACCAAGATCGTGGAAACCATTTTGGGCTTTGCGGTCAAGTCTCGGGCATCAGATATCCACATCGAGCCACAAGAAGACCGGACGCGTGTCCGCTACCGTATCGACGGTATTTTGACTGAACGTTTGATCTTGCCTCGGAGCGTGCACGAGGCTGTCATCTCCCGTATCAAGATTCTGTCGGACATGAAGATCGACGAAAAACGAATCCCGCAGGATGGTCGTTTTACGTTTATGGCTGAAGGTCAAGAAGTGGACTTACGTATTTCCAGCTTACCGACTGCCTTTGGTGAAAAGATCGTGATGCGGTTACTCAAGAAAAATGCCACGGTGCCGACGCTGGGCGAGCTGGGCTTGTCTGATCGGGCGTTAAAGGCTGTAGAGTCAGCAATCAAGATTCCCCACGGCATCATTCTGGTCACTGGTCCTACCGGTTCAGGTAAAACCACTACCCTCTACTCCATCCTGCACAAGATCAATACGCCCAAAGTCAACATCGTTACCTTGGAAGATCCTATCGAGTACCAGATGCCGGGCATTAACCAAGTTCAGATCAACCCTCAAGCCGGGTTGACGTTTGCTTCAGGGCTGCGATCGTTGCTGCGTCAGGACCCAAACATCATCATGGTCGGAGAAATTCGTGACACGGAAACGGCGTCCTTGGCTGTTCAGGCGTCACTGACTGGTCACTTGGTGTTCTCCACCTTACACACCAACTCAGCCGCGGGCGCCCTGCCTCGTTTGCTAGATATGGAAGTTGAACCATTCTTGCTGGCTTCCAGTTTGACGATGGTGATGGCCCAGCGTGTGTTGCGGCGGATTAATCAGGACTACAAAGAGGAGTTCACCCCGGAGCCCAGTGTGGTGGCTGACGTCAAATCAGTTCTCGGTCCGCTCTACAAACAGTGGTGTGTTCAGAACAATAAAGATCCAGAAAAAATGGTGCTCTACCGCGCTTCTCAGAACCGCCCAGAGAACCAGCCGGAATATCTCGGACGTATCGCTATTTTTGAGGTGTTACCAGTCACTGAAGAAATCAGTAGAATGATTCTGGAGCGTAAATCGGCCACAGAGATCGAAGATGCATCCATTCAAAAGAATGGCATGTTGCTGATGAAACAGGACGGGTACATCAAAGCGCTCGAAGGAATTACCACAGTCGAAGAAGTCCTCAGAGTCGCTGAGGTGTAAGTGGTGTCACGCAGAATGCGTGAAGAACAGCGAAAAACCTATGAACATACATGACATGTTACAGATGCTGATCGACCGCAATGGTTCGGATCTGCACATCGTGACTGGTTCGCCGCCAATGCTACGGGTCGACGGAGCGCTCTTCCCGATTGAGGGTGCTCCGATCCTGAAGAAAGAGCATGCGGAGCTGTTGGTCTTCCCGATCATGTCGCAGGAGCAGAAAGACTATGTCACGGTCAACAAAGAAGTTGACTTTGGCTATCAGTTCAAGGACTTGGCTCGGTTCCGTGTCAACGTCTACTTTCAGCAGAACACCATTTCTGCAGCGCTGCGCTTAATCCCAAGTAAGATCCGAACTATTGATGAGCTACAGTTACCGTCCATTCTGCATGACTTCACCCAGTTCCGTCAGGGACTGGTGCTGCTGACTGGCCCTACCGGTGAAGGAAAATCCACGACACTGGCTGCCATGATTGAAGAGATTAACTTGACGCGAGCTGACCATATTCTGACGATTGAAGACCCGATTGAGTTTGTCCACCAGCCTCAAAAAAGTGTCATCTCACAGCGAGAGCTTCACCAGGACACGCATGGTTGGGAGATCGCCCTTCGTTCTGCGTTGCGTGAGGATCCGGACGTGGTGCTAGTCGGTGAAATGCGTGACTACGAAACGATTGCCGCTGCGATCACTGTGGCTGAAACGGGCCACCTGGTCTTTGCTACCCTGCACACAAATAACGCTGCTCAGACGGTTGACCGGATCATTGACGTTTTCCCGGAACATCAGCAAGCACAAGTCCGCCAACAAGTTGCGGCTTCGCTCCAAGCGGTTGTTTCTCAGCGGTTGGTGCCGATGAATGGTGGCGGCCGGGTGGCCGCGACAGAAGTGATGGTCGCGAACGGTGCTGTCCGTAACCTGATCCGTGAGGGAAAGACCTTCCAGATTGATAATGTGATTCAGACCTCTGCTGAGCAAGGCATGATGCTGATGGAAGCCAGCCTGCTGCAGTGGGTTCAGCGTGGAGCGCTTTCTTTGGAACGGGCTCGCGAGTATGCACTTCGTCCGGATGAGTTTGACCGCATTTCCGGTGGAAATCGAGGTGGAGGGGCTGCTGGCTAATCGCTTCTGGCTTGCCGCTTAAAACGATATGGCAATCTTTCAGTACACAGTCAAGAATGAACACGGCGAGACGATCCGTGGTCGTGTCGAGGCTCAAACCAAAGAGCAGGCATCTTCAATCTTGCGGAACCGTTCGCTGTTGGTCATCTCCCTTAAACCACAAAACGAGACACTTTTAACGGCTCTGAACTCGTCGCTGTTTGGTATCAGGAATGATGAGATTGTCAGCTTTACGCGCCAGCTGTCTACCATGGTTACTGCAGGTCTGACATTGACCGAGTCGTTGCACATCCTGCAACAACAAAGCAAGCCAGCCATGGAAAGGATGATCGGCTCGATCCTCCGTGAGATCGAGGGTGGCTCGACCTTTGCCAAAGCACTCCAAAGCCAGGGCAAGACATTTTCTCCGGTCTATATTCAGTTGGTCCGTGCGGGTGAGACGGCCGGTATGTTGGATACTGTCCTCTCTCGTCTGGCCGACACAATGGAAAAGCAGCGCGAGTTTGCCGGAAAAGTCAAAGGCGCCCTGATTTACCCGATCATCGTCATTATTGCGATGATTATTGTGGCGTTCGTGATGATGGTCTTTGTCATCCCCAAGTTGACACAAATGTACAAAGAACTCGGTGCCGAACTGCCGCTGCTCACCCAGCTTTTAATCGACGTCTCAGACTTTTTCGCCAGGTTCTGGTGGTTGGTGATTATGGGTGTGATCGCGGGAGGAATTGCTTTTCGTGGCTGGCATCAAACAGAAAAGGGCCGCCGTGACTTTGACCGCTTCTTATTAAAGATTCCCATTCTGGGACTGCTCCGTCAAAAAGTGATCTTGACCGAGTTCTGCCGAACCATGAGTTTGCTGCTGAGTGCGGGTATCTCGGTTCTGCAAGCGCTCGAGATTCTGACGGACGCGCAAGACAATATGATCTACCGTGACGCGTTGGCAGTGGCCACTGATCAGGTCGAAAAGGGCGTCCCTCTTTCTCAAACGATCAGCAAGTATGACTTCTTCCCGCCGATCGTTTCCCAGATGATCGGTGTTGGTGAGGAGACTGGTAAAGTTGACGAGGTTCTTTTGAAGCTCTCTATCTACTTTGAGTCCGAGAGTGAACAGGAAGTTCGCAACCTGACGTCTGCCTTTGAGCCGTTGATCATGGTCGTTCTCGGTCTGGGTGTGGGTGTTTTGGTGATTGCGATCATCATGCCAATTTACAATATTACGAGCAGCTTCTAAGCTAATGACGTGATATCACTCGCTTTTGTTCTTCTGAGCCTCGCTCTGTTTGCGTTGGGTGCTGCCATTGGTAGTTTTTTGAACGTCATTATTTACCGCTCTGTTCATAATGAGTCTTGGGTGGTGGGACGTTCCAAGTGCGAAAGCTGTCACAAACAGATTAAATGGTACGACAATATCCCCCTGTTTTCGTACTTTTGGCTGGGTGGCAAATGTCGCTACTGCAAGACACCACTTTCTCTGTCTCATCCAGTGATTGAGTTTATGACAGGCTCACTCTTTGTGTGGTGGTTCTGGATGGGTTCACTCTTCTTCCGCTTGACCCAGCATCCCTTCAGTGTCATCCAGCCGTTGTTCTGGCTGTTGGTGGGGCTGTCGCTCCTGATCATCTTCTTTGCCGACATCCGCTACATGATCATCCCTGATGAAGCAGTCGCCTTCCTGACCATTTTGACCCTGCTCTATCGCATCACCCTGACGTTGGCAGGAGTAATGCAGCCAATTGACTTCGTCTGGACGATCTTAGGGACGCTGATTGTTTTCGGCTTTTTCTTTGGTCTGTGGAAAATCACCCGTGGTAAAGGCATGGGCTTTGGGGATGTCAAGTTTGCGGTGCCGTTCGGACTGCTACTTGGGTGGCCGAACGTCTTTATTGGGACCTTTTTTGCGTTTGTCTTCGGCGCCGTTATTGGCTTGGGGCTAATGGCAGCTAAAAAGAAGACACTTCGCCAGGCGGTGCCGTTTGGCCCCTTCCTGGTGATCTCGACAATTGTTACACTAGTCTTTGGGACACATGTGTGGCAGTGGTACTCTTCCCTGCTGCAGTAAGTGCGCCTGCCTGTATGCGTGTTATCAGTTTTTTGTTTACCTCGGCTCTTATTTTGGCAATCATCGGGATCGGTGGTGGGCTGCTGGCTCGGGAGTTTCTGTTGACGCTTGGGGCCTCTTCCGTTCGCAGCGCCTTGACCGTCCTTCATCGTCTCTCCCGAGATAATCTCCAGTATGCCCGCCAATGTCGAGAACGCGGAGGGGTCACCGCTGATGTCGCTACTATTGGCGGTGTCCAGCTCAGGTTTGTGGATAGCCGTAACTACGTCATTGAGGTGATCTGTAGTCAGTTCCAATCAGAACCTATTGTGGTTGAGAAGTACACGCTGCCTCTTTTTGTCAAGAAAACACCAGGCAGTAGTGGAATTATTTGGGGTACTGATCGAAGTGCGATCCAGCTTGAGGTATTTGGTCGCAAACAGATTGTCGGTGTCGAGAACGAAGAGATTAAGTCATATGCTGGTGATAGCATCAGTCTCGGGCTGTCACCGATCTCAACGTGTTCGGGGTATGGCTACCAGTGTTGCCAACAAGAGACTACAGCCGGCGTGGGGCAGCCCTTCTCCGGGGTCAACGACTGCCCCAAGACTTGTTACAGTGTCTGTCAGCCTCGTCCGATCGTGTTGTCGCTCAATACAGATCCTTTTGTTGACGAGATTACCCGCACGACCACTGCTGCTCCAGGCGAGGCAGTTACCTTTAACTATGTTGCTTCATATGAAGAGAATCAGCCGGTAACAGTTACGTTGGACTTTGGTGATGGCCAGCAGCAAACGTTTACTACCCTCAGTGGAAAAGCCTCTCATCAATATGGATGTCCCAACGGTGGCTGTACCTACGCGGTCAGGCTGTCAGTACGAGCGCAGAACGGTGTTGAGGCAGCACTGACGCCCATTATGCAGCTGAAAGTGGCGATCTCACCGTAGACTTCTTGAGGAGAAAGAAATTCTGCTTTACAAAACTCTTTTAAATCGTTTACTATTAATAGACAAACAAAAAAGACACTCTAAAACCATGGAGGAAAGTATGTCTCTCTCTTTACGAAAAGGTTTCACCCTTATTGAGTTAATGGTGGTGGTTGCCATTATTGGTATCTTGATGGCAGCTGGTATTCTTGCCTTCAGCAACGCGCAGCAAAATGCTCGTGACGCTCGCCGCCGTGCCGATATCGACGCCATTTCTAAAGCACTCGAGCAGTACTACCAGAATAACGACTCTGCATATCCTGCGACTGCTTCTGCAATCAACACCTACTTCCCTGCTGGTGCAGTTCCTACAGATCCACAAGGCGGAAATTATAACTTAAGTTTGACTACTGCTGCCTACTGTGTCTGTGCTACTCTCGAGAAAGAAGGTCGAGGTAACGCCACAGCGGTCGGTTCAGCTGGAGCATGTACATATGGTACCGGTGCCGGTGCCGACTACTTCTGTGCTTCCCAACGGCAATAAGCCGTTGGTGGGCCTCCTGAGGTTGAAGAAGGGGTAGGATGTCTACTACAAAAATTGTCTCAAAACTAGGTTTTACTCTTATCGAGTTAATGGTTGTGGTCTCGATCATCGGTGTGCTGATGGCGGCCGGTATCCTGGCATTCAGTAATGCACAACAGAATGCACGTGATGCCAAACGACGCGCCGACGTTGACGCCCTGAGTAAAGCACTTGAGCAGTACTACGGTAATAACGCTGCCTACCCCGCTTCAGCCTCGTCTCTGACGACATTCTTCCCAAGCGGCTCCCTGCCTACGGATCCTCAGGGGTCCAACTATGACATAAAGTTGGCTGCAGGTGGTACCGCCTACTGTGTCTGTGCCACACTAGAGAAACCTGGTCGCGGGAATGCCAGTGCAGTTGGAAACTCGTCAGGCGTTTGTTCGTACGCAGCCGGAGGCAACTACTTCTGCGCTTCCCAACGACAGTAAAAGGGAAACAGTATGAGACAGCTTCGCCGCTTTGCTCACAAACAGTCAGCATCCCGTTTAGGTTTTACGATGATTGAGATCCTGGTGGTCGTTGCCATTATTGCGCTGCTGACCACAATCGGCATCATTAGCTACACCCAGACTAACAAGAAAGCTCGCGATGGGAAACGTAAGGCAGACATGGAACAGGTCCGCTCCGCTCTTGTCCTCTACCGGACAGACGAGGGTGAGTATCCGGAATCTCTAGACTGGGATACGATGTCCCCGATCACCAGTTATATTAGTGGGACTTCGCTTCATGATCCACTAAGTGAGCCATACACCCAGTATTCTTACAGTTCCGATGGCAGCACCTTTGAAGTGTGTGCTACGCTAGAAGCGACGACTCCGTCCGAGTACTGTTTGACAAATCCATAACGACGAAAGCCGCCTGCCCATGCACTCCGGTCCGTTTTCGCCTACTAGCTCTCCTCTTGTACGCTCTACCCAGCTGAAAGATGCTGCGGGTTTTACGATGATCGAGCTCTTGATCACGGTCGGCATCATGATATTGATCTTTGGCGGCGGAATTGCTGCCTATCTCAATCTGGATCGCCGTCAGTCGTTAATCAATGTCTGCAAGGAAATTGAAGTCATGGCGCGGAGTGCACAGAAAAAAGCTCGGGTGGGTGACCGGCCGGAGGGCTGTGATCATTTAAATGCCTATCGGCTGAGTCGAACTGCGACTGGCCCGGACGAGATAAGTCTGCAAGCTGTGTGTGACAGCGGAACAACAACAATACAGATATACGATGTCCCCACACTCTTTACAGTTCAAACAATCACGACCATGAACTTCCTGGTCCTTCATGGAGGTCTGGAAGAAGATAGCGGCGATGTGCTAGTCCGTTCAGCCAATCCCAACTATCAATGTGAGTTTACGGTTGATAAAGGTGGATCTATCGGCTCCACCAATGTATCTCAGTACTGACCATCCTAGAGACTATGTCCCTCTTCTCTTCCAAGAAACGCAAACGCCAGTTCGGACAGACACTTGTCGAGATCATTATCGCGATCAGCGTTGTTGGTTTAGTCATGACTGCAGTGGTCGCGGTTGTGACTGTCTCGGTACGAAATGTGTCACGGGCCAAGGCAAAGGCACTTGGTACCAAGTACACCCAGGAAGGCATCGAGTACTTCCGCGCCCAAAAAAACTTAATGGGCTGGGAGACGTTTTGGGAAACAATCCAGGCAGGCGGTTCCTCTTCGACGTATTGCTTGGCTGAACTTCCATATACCCCGAATGGAGGTTTAGAAAGCGTTCCGAATAGAGCGTGCCTGAGTACGGAGTTTGTCGACAATACCACCGTTTATCAACGGGAAGCCGAGGTTACCATCGGTCCGGTGAATGGTGAAGATACCGTTACCGTGACAGTAGTAACGACCTGGCCAGATGGCGGGCAAACCGCTCAGTCTATGGCGACGGTGCAGTTCCAACAATCACAGAATTAAGTTGTACGTTTCGTGTAAGGTTGCCGGAGTAGTCTTCACCCACGTGGGGGCGCTGCCGGTGCAGGGCTCTATTGCACGTAAGCAGTAAGTTCAGTCAAAAATCCACCTTCTAGAGGTGGTTTTTTGTTGTTAAAATGCCAGCGATATGCCTCACTCTTCCCTCTCTCCTCTTTCTCGATGTTGCTTTTACTTAGTGCGTCATGGTGAAACAGAGTGGAACGTTGCCGGACGTATCCAAGGTCAACTCGACTCCCAGCTGACGGAGCGCGGAATCCAGGAAACGAGAGTCTTGGCCGAGAAACTTAGGGACATTATTTTCGATGGGATTTATTCGTCGGATCTTTCTCGGGCAGCAAATACTGCCGAGATTCTCCGACTGGAGCGCAAGCTGGCAGTAGTTCACCACAAGGCCCTCAGAGAGAGGACGTTTGGGATCTATGATGGATACTCCGGGGATGCCTACACCAAAGAAGTGGAGCATCTCCTTCAGCAGTATCACCTTTTGCCTGAAGAAGAACGCTGGCGGTTTAAGTTTGCTGATGGCTATGAAAGCGACTTCGAGTTAGTCGACAGCAAGCGAATGCTTAGAAGCTCCGCACATTCACGGTGGTTGTGAAGTTTTCACTACCGGTATCGTTAAAGAGATTGCCACTGGTGGTGGCGTAGGTCAGCGTGAAGTTAATCTGGACGAAAGAGCCACTGTTAATGGCAGCCTGAGAACAGTTGAAGGTTAAATTTGTGGCAGTGGTCGGACCACCGGTCAAGTACCGGGTGATTCCACTTTGGACCGATTCTGAGGCAATCTGACCGTTCGAGAGATACAGGCGAGTCACTCCCTCATCAATCGAGCGGAAGACAATCTGGTTCATGCCTGTGCCACAGATGACGTCCCCTGGATTGAGGGGTTCAAGCGTGACTGCATTCCGGAGCAAAAACTCCATCTGACTGAGGGCGTAGTCGCCGTTGTCCTTGAGTTCAGAGACAGAAGTCTTCTTACTGTCGCTACGAAGGGTGGTAAAGAATAAACCGGAGGCTGCCGCGACTAACATCACACTCAAGCCAATGGCAACTAACAACTCGATCAACGTAAAACCATTCACGCATCTTGCTGTCCGTTGATGACGAACAGTAGGGCGAGGCAACTTTAAAACGTGGGCAGCGTTTAGTTGGTTTCTTGCCATGAGTAGATCGGCCGAGTCATCCGTGCTGGAACATTCTGGACAAAGTCTGGACGGAAGATGAACACCTCACTTGGATATGTGTCGTTGGTGAACGGATCATCATACGTTCTTCCCAAGGTCACACTGGTCCAGCCGACGAAGGTCCCGGCTCCCACAAACTTCAGGTCTCCTCCACTCGCTCCACCTTGAATGATAATGCGATCCGCAATATAGACACCTTCCACATTGGGCGTGTTGTCGCTAAAGGTGCTGTTTCCGACAGTATTCGCCACAGTGACGTTGCCATTGACGATGAATGACAAGAAGCCACCTTCAGCCACGTGGATGGTGTTGCTAATGTCGAGGTTTCCATTGACGAAGATCACCATGTTTTGCCCAGCTTCCACGTCCCAAGGAGTTGAGATGGTGACGTTACCAGCAGCATAGTAGGCACGTCCGTTGCTTGGGGCCAAAGTAGGCTCACTTCCATCAAAGTCGGTAGTCGGGCTCGAACCCATACTGTAGAGGTTATAGAAGTACTGGTAGTTCTCACGTGGACCACTGTAGACAGAACCAACCACGTGTCCTTGCTCAGCCTCCTCACGCAGTTTGGTGTAGCGCAGGACATTGTCTGGATCGGAATCGATATCGCCTCCACCCGTGATCACAAAGCCACTACTGCTACTTGCGTCCGTTGCGTTTCGGAGTGAGAGGTAGCCCAGACAGCCAGCCCCGGTACAGCTCTCCGGAATCTGGGAGACAACTGCATTCCCTGATGTAGTTCCGGCATAGATCAAACCGTTCCAACTCTGCCACCATGGGTTGGCTACGCTGGAGATGTAGAAGTTCACACCTGACTCTGGAATCGTTCTGCCGGAATACGTACAGCCGAACGGACAGGAACATTTCCAAGCAGCATCTGGCGTTAGCGCAACACCGATATTGTTGTAGTTGTGTACACCATTAATTGTGTAGGTTGAGCCGGTGATACTGCCGGTCGCTGAGCCACCACCCTGCCAAGTCGCACCGATTGAAGAGCCGACACCAGGATCTTGGCCAGCAGGAGAACCACTCAGTTCACACAAGCCGGTTGCCAAGTTCAAAGCGGCGTTGGACGTCTGATCCAGATAGAAGTTACCGGTAATGGTTCCGACCAAGGTAAAGGTTCCGTTGACCCAAATGCCTGTTCCATCACTGAAGTACGGTGTCAGCTCTGCCCATCCTACCCAACTAACGTCAGCCGTGGTGACGACTCGGATATATCGGACATTCGGCACCGCTGAGGAGAAGGTGACATTTAAGATATCGCCGGCAGTAATAGTTGGATTGATGGTGGTCACCAGTGTAGTCGGGTTAGGACTCGCTCCAGCGTAAATCTGGATGGTTGCTGCACCATCAGGATAGTGGTTGGTGGCCATCCGCATGCCAGAGATCGTCCGGGTTCCCTTGAGATCTAGCTCGATCCACTGAGTTGGGAAGCCACCTGCGTTCCAGCCAGTAGCATCACTCCCGTCAACTGCTTTGTCGGCAGTCATATTATAGGAAGCGCCTTCACTGGTCAGATACTCATCGCTGGCCGTGGCGGTCATGTAGTCGATTGCGTCACAAGTAGTGTTGATCGTCCGGACTCTCCAACTGTAGTTCGCCACACCAGTGGGAGCAGTAAAGGTATAGTTAGTTGAGGTAGTCCCGCTGACACAGAACGTATTGGCAGCCGTACACTCCTGTCCGGTGGTTGTGCCGGTCGGATAGATTTGAACGTCATAGCTCTCGGCGCCTGTGACAGCACTCCAGGAGACCGTGACTTGGCGGTTTGATGGGACGTTGATGGTGCCACTGGATGGATTGAGTGTCGTGACACCAGCTGTTCCCAGTCCACTCGCCGAACAGGTGCCACAATCAGTCGACTGTCCACAGGACATACTACAGGCACAGCCGAGGCTACAGGTATTACAGGCTTGGGTTTCAATGCCACCTGAGACACAGTTATTGGTACGGGTTTGGGTACCTGCCCCACAGGTAGCGGAACACGCACTCCACTCTCCGACTACACACTCACATTCTTGGGTGTTACACGATTGTGTCTGAGTATTGCCACAGTTGTCCGAGCGGGTCTGCGTGCCACCGCCACAACTAGCGGAACAGGTACTCCACCCTCCGAAGACACAGGGGCTAGGCTGCGGAGTGGGCGCTCCCGGAGTGGGTAAAGGTGTAGGCAGTGGACATGCCTGGGTATTGCAAGCTTGGGTTTCGGTCGTGCCATTACAGCTGTTGTATCGGGATTGGACGCCGCCACCACATGTAACCGAACAAGTACTCCAATTACTCCAGCCACATGTACCCCCACCTCCACAGGTTGGCCAGTAGGTATCGTCACAGGAACACGAACGAACCACATTACACCCACATACCCCTAGTGCTCCGTAAGCACCTCCACCGCAACTACTTCCTATGTTTCCACCGTTACAGCTGCCATCTTGGCTGCTGTTTCCATTACAGAAACAATCACCTGTGTCAAAGGTGCCACTACAGACAGTGTTCCCGATATAACAAGGCGCTCCGCCATTACAGGTAGTACCACTCGCATCGCAGGTAGCTGCATAACTACAAGCTGCCTGAGCTGACTCAAATCGGGCAATAGTAAAAAAACTTATAACAGTCAGGATGGTACAAAGGATGACGGTTCGTTTGTTCATGTTATTGACATCCTACAATAGCAACTTGAAAAGCTGTATTCAGTCTATTCTCTGAGTAGGGCTCTTGCAGAGCAATAATTACAGGATCCCCCTGTTTTAGGACATCAACAGCACGTTCATATGTTAATGGGACTTGTCCCTCTAGAAGAAGTTTATGTGAACTGTCTAGTAAATAGACAGTGTCCTTAATCTCAGCGGTTGTTCCATCACCGGTGATGAAGCTCGACGGCCAGCACAAGTATTCCGTCTGGGGTAACACTTGAAAGGTCATGTTTTGTAAAGGTTCTTCTTCTGGCCAGTTAATCTGGGTGGAGACATAGATGAAAGGCTCATTGTTATCACCAATGCTATCAAAGTATCCTCGCACTACTCGGTTTAAGGATGGTGCATCAGCGGAAACAGCAACGTTTTCAACTCCGGCAAAGGCACCACTCATTTCAAATGGAGCGTCCTGGTTGACTATAACGCGTTGAGATTGGGATCGTCTAAAAAAATATAAACCTAGTACCACTAAGACAAATACAACAAGAGCTAAGATACCTAAAAGGTTTTTCTTACGCATTTCATTAATAAGAATAACAAATCTTGACAGTTGTCTACAAGTAGACAAAATAACAAAAGCTCCTGTATACAGGAGCTTTTGTTTCATTTACAAAGAATTAATCTCTCATGGTGTAAATATACATCTCAGGAAGCATAGGGACTGGCCATTCTTCCGTCCACCTTATATCATTCGTCGGGTCGTTATCTATGAGACTCTCAATCACTTCCGCTACTGGAAAGCCCTGGTTTTCTAGCACACGCCCTGTCTCTTCCGCATTCCGAATGACTGCCATGATCACTGGATCACCAACCCGGAGCTCTTGGACGCCTTCAGCTGTAGGAAAGGTCATAGCATCGTCAGATACCCAGGTAATAGTGGTATTTCGATCGTTTCCTGGTCTAAATGTTCCATTTTCAGATCCTGATCCAGCCGGAATGATTTGGCCGCTTTCGTTAATAGCATACATGCGGTTGCCTTGCCCACCTACTCCATAGCCCACTGTCGCATAATGACGATTTGCTGGTTCTTGAGTAATTTGTCCATTCGCGTCTACGTACCGGGCCGGGAAGCTAATATAAACAACTCTAGAAGTACTATTAGCATCGCCTAATCTGGTGACATTTACGAAGTAGCCAACGATATAGTCGTAGTCAGCATCAACACCATTAAGATTGTTCGCAGTTTCCACGATATCAGCTTCATCTTCAGAACCCATAAATGTAGCGGCAAGATTGGCAGGCCTCTCCGTGTAGTAACCAGGGAGAATTGGCCGCCCGTCTATTCCCATCATTGGGCGAAGAGTCTGTGGGTTGAGTTCAATAACTCGTGCCCCTACAAATGCTGGTTGAACGTCCACTCGTCGGGGGTATCCCGTCAAACTAGCCGTAACTAAATCTGCGGGAGCCATAGCCACCAATGTCTCCCCCGGAGTGGGTGTAGGAACCTGCGCCACCAAGGTTCTGCCAGCTTCTGGAGTTGGTGTGGCGGCAGCGTCTCTGCGAGCTACGATGATCTCACCGAAGTGTTCGGAGGCATACGCTTGCCCATCTACAGACAGGTTCTGATACGGAGTACTTAACAGGTAGTTCTGAACGTCTGCACGAAGGTCGGCAAACGGAGTACCCAGGTTTTCTCGTAAATAACTGTCAATGTCACTACTTCCCGCTTCCGGAGTAGGAGTGATAGGAGGTTCTTCTTCTTGAGCTACCTCGCCCGGCTCAGCCTGGGCAGCCACAGAAAAGGCTTCCATAGCAAGAACGCCGGTCAAACCGGTTAAGACCACAGCCTTCATTCTTTTTTGGGGTGTATCAACTAAATTTTCCAGTCCAGCCATACGGACTTTGCTGTCCTCTGGAGTCACTAATCCGGGTTGACGCTCTTCGGGGCTACTCATATACTTACTCCCTCGTAGTTATTTACCGTCACTTCTCCTAATACTATAGGTTAATATTATAACCTTTGGTACGCCTGGATCAATATATAATGGTTGTGTATCTATTCGGTCGTGAAGTATTATACCTTTTTGACACCTTCTTCACCCTGAAGGAGGTAAATAAGCTATAATAGGAATATGCCTTTACCCCGCTCCGTTGCTCGATATTTTTGGGGCGATAATCTCCACGAGATTAGCCTGGAAAAGCACGCCAAATACATCACCCAGACACTCTTAGAAAAGGGCGATACTGACGCCGTTCGCTGGCTTTTTTCCGTTGTTCCCCCACAAACTGTTAAAGCGATGCTGCCAGAACTTAGACTGAGTAAAAAATCTGCTCATTTTTGGAAAGTGTATCTGTCGTAAAGTATGTACCAAAATGTTTTATTACCAGCCACAGCAGAGGTCATCAAGAAGATATACGGAGTATCTTTTCTTCAACAGTTCTATCTTTCCGGCGGTACAGCGTTAGCTCTCCACCTGGGGCATCGAGAGTCGGAAGACCTCGATTTCTTCACTCCTGATACTTTTGACCCTCAACACCTGCAATCCGAAGTACAAAAGATAGGTCAGCTTGACAGCGCCGAAATAGCAGAAGGTACACTCAATGCCTTCCTTGATACTGTGAAGTTCCAATTCTTGCACTACCCGTATCCTCTGCTCGAACCTACAACCGCTTGGGAAGGGCTTGCGTTGTCTTCAGTGATTGATATAGCGTGTACGAAAATCATCACTATCTCGATGCGTGGGAGCAAAAAAGATTTCGTTGATCTCTACTTTCTGCTCAAGCACTATTCGCTCCAAGAGCTTTTTGAGAAAGTTGGCCAGAAGTATCAGGGAGTGAACTACAACCAGACGCATTTAGCGAAGTCGCTGATTTACTTTGAAGACGCAGACGCACAACCCATGCCGCGTATGCTTCAACATATCGAATGGGAAGAGGTCAAAACTGTCATTACTCAATCCGTAAAAAAAATGCCTTTTGCTCTCTAAACACATGTCGGGATCTGCCGAAAAAGACCAGTCAAATACTGAGCGTGCTCCCCTCCCCACTCGAGAAAAAGACCCTCTTCAGCACGATCTGGAAATTGAAGAACAAGCTCCTCTCTACGAGTCCACATTTGCGTCTTTTAAGGAGCAGCTTCAAGGGAAGGTACTGGCTGAGGCAGCCCCCCAGCTCGCCCAGGCCCTCTTGAAGGAAGGAGGAAGTGAGCTAGCGATCGCAACCAAGTTTTTCGCGCTCGCTACTGCTGTGGAGGTTATCCGAACCAAGGACCAACATCAGCAAAATTGGGAACAAGCTGCCGCTGCTCTCCATATCATTTTCCCCTACTCCTCTCGCGAACCACAGCGGATCCAGATGGCGACCGGTGAGGGGAAGACCTTTACGATTGCGCTCGCTTCCCTCTGGAAGGCTCTTCAGGGTGAGTTTGTCACCGTTCATACGGACAAAAAAGCCAATGTTGATCAGAGTATCTCCAAGACGAGTGAGCTCTATGAGATCTTTGGTGTCAGTTATGGAAGCATCGCTGATGCTGAGACGATGGGAGCAGATTACGAAAAATACCTGAACGGCCAGCCACCCTATGATCATCTCCCCCTCATCCGCTATGGTGTCTGGGGGCAAGGCATTCATGAGTACCTTTCTCGCCAGCAGTTGATCTTTAAGTATGAAGCTGCGCTGCGCGGGGATCGATTTGAGCAGTTCGGGGGTGGTACGCTCCGGCCGGAAATGGCCCCACACGTGGAGGCC
>JACFOI010000016.1 GCA_019454415.1 Patescibacteria group bacterium
CCATCTCCTTCTTCCTAAAATTAAACTCCACCTTGTGATGGTCGAAAAACCCCCTTTGTCCCAAAATAATCGGCAGCTGTTTGGGCAAGTGCTCCGAAATGTAAAACTGGCAGCGATAGGCTCGCCGGCAGACATACAGCTTCATCTCTACCCGATAGGCAGTGAACCGGCCGTCGTTAGCGGTAGTGAAAACTTGCGCCTGTGCCTTGCTCAGCTCAATTCCCAGATAGTCCGCAATTTCTCTCGAACAAAAACACACTTCTGCCCCTGAGTCTACCAACGCCACTACCGGCTTCGAGAGTTGCCGCTCAGCGCCTCGAGTCCCCAAGCGAACCATAATCCAAGGCAGGTAGACGCCGCGTTGAGGTTGGAAGTACGGATAGGTAAAGCTACTCATGGAGGAAGATGGTTAACAGACTACTGTACTCCTCAGCAACAGGCACGATGACTACTTTTTTCTTAAGTTTCTCGACTTTCTTGGCGAGCTCTTCAAAAGTTTTGGCTGACTCGACCACATTGTTGTCTTCATCAATTGCGATCCAGCCTTCATCTTGTTCTTTGAGTGGTTCGGAGATATCTCTGCCTGGCATTACGCTGATTTTACCGCAGTCTTAGAGCTCTAGATGACGAACTTGAGAAAACCCAGTGGGAGAAGGTGGCGTATCTTGTTCAGCAGGAGAGCTATCGATTGTTTGTGTTCTGGAAAGAAGAAGCCTGAGAACAAGGACGATATAAAGCAGAAGAAAAACAGCGACAATCAGTGTCAACGGCAGGTGAAGATACAGCTGCCCACTTGGGTCATGATAAAGCATGATGCCCGCTTCACTCGACACGTTTGCCCTTTCACTTTTGTTCGTCTGTCGGTCTGCTTACTCCGCGTCTCGCAGCTGTTCAATCAGTTTTTTCTGCTCGCGGCTGAGCTTTTCCGGTACAGTCACAATCAATCGAACATAGAGATCACCGCGGCCACTGCCTTGAATGCGCTTGACGCCCTCGTTGCGGAGCCGGATCAGCGTGTGTGACTGCGTCCCCGGTCGGACCTTTAGCTTGAGTGTACCATCTAAAGTACGGACGTTCACTTCTCCGCCAAGAGCGGCTGTTGAGAACGAAATGCGCTGGTCCACATACAGATCGTTGCCTTCGCGTTTGAAGTACTCATCTGGCCGGACATTTAGGCTCAGCTCAAACTCATCAAAACGGAGGCGAGTCCCATCATCAGCGCCGGCTGGAATCTTGATGGTACGCTTCTTCCCTTCGATCTCAACTTCTTTCTCAACACCATTAACGGCGTCCATAAAGCTGATCGTCAGCGAATAACGCGGGCGGCGACGGACATTGCCGGCAAAACCACCGCCGAAAAAGCTCTCAAAGATCTCGAACGGATCGTTAAAGTCCATGCCTTCAAAGGGGTTGCCACCGCTGGTTTGATATGACCAAGTGAATGGCCCCTGTCTAAAGCCGCCGGCAAATGGATTACCGCCCATGCCGCTAGCCGGATCAAAGGCTGCGTGACCAAACTGGTCGTACGCCTGGCGTTTCTTTTCGTCAGACAAAATCTGATACGCTTCGTTGATCTCTTTGAACTTCTCCTCCGCGTCCTTTTCTTTGTTGCGGTCAGGGTGGTACTTGAGCGCCATTTTGCGATAGGCAGACTTAATCTCGGCTGCCGTGGCGTCTTTTTTCAGACCAAGGATCTCGTAGTAGTCGCGTTGTGTGACCATAGTTATCTCTTATCCCACTCTGGTAAGTACTCAAACTGTCGAGCAAACTCCGGCATATCTTTGACCCGATCTCGACCGATTGTTTCAATCTCCATCAGTTGAAAGTCATTGGCCTCGTTGCCATTCTGATCGGGTGATTTTAACAGCTGAGAAAATAATAGTGCATCACGGGGACTGTAGCGTACCAGCAGGATGTACTGATTACTTTGCTGGTCATAGGAGTAGAAAACCTGATGGGTATCTTGGATCTGCCTGAAGAACGAAAGTTCAAGCTGAGCAATCTCTTCAACGGAGTGCGGGCAGTTTACCTGCTGCGGATCAATGATGCAGGTATTCTTGACCATAGCGTGTATATGGTGCGCTGCACCTCCTCCATCGTCCCAGCTTGCTTCCGTAATCACCCCAAGCAAAGCTGCCAAACATGTAACCACATAGATCATGATTGAAGCTGTCTGAATTACTGCTCGTCGCTCCGGGAAACAGCGAGCGGCAACTCTGCCCAACCAATAGATCGGCGCGACGACTCCCACCGTTACAAAGGCGAACAAACCAAAAAAGAGACCTGCAATCGGAAATCTTACTACCATTAGAGACAGGGCTAACAAGGACTGGCTCGTTAATACTTCTGCCATCAACAAACCGATCGTCGACAGCAGGTAGACAGAGAGTACTGCAAGTCCAATTGCCAGAGCGCCCAAAGCTACAGGTGGAAGAATCGCTGGTTTTTTTGACTGAATGTGGGAACTGGTTCGTCGGGAAAATGAGTTCAACACCAGCTGGAGCAAGGCCTTACCAATCACCGCCCACGTTAACAACCCGATAAGCGCAATCACCACTGCAGCGGTAAGATACACGCCTATCGGGTAGTTTTGTTCGAAGAAAAAGAATAAAGGCCTGGTAAGTAAGAGTCCGAACTCCTCAAGTTGATCGAAAACTAGAAACGGGAGCTCGGAAGGTGACATTACTTCACCACCTCACCTTCCTCAGCATCTTTCTTGTCATCAGAGCCTGCCTCAGTGGACTTAGCCTCACTGGCTTCCCCGGCTTCACTCGCCGCTCCAGTGGCTCCACCTGGGGTCTGCTGAGCCTTCATCATGGCTTCTCCGAGCTTTTGGGCTGAAGTCAGGGTCTCCTCGGTTGCCTTATCCAGAGCTTCCTTGGTCGCTGACTCATCACCCGCCAACTCTTTCAACTTCTTGATGTTCTCATTAACGGTATCACGGTCGGCAGCTTCCAGCTTGTCACCGTGATCTTTCATCTGCTTTTCGAGCTCAAAGACGACACTGTTGGCGTGGTTGCGGGCCTCGATCAGCTCAACTTTGCGCTTGTCTTCTTCGGCGTGTTTCTCCGCCTCGGTGCGCATCTTCTCGACTTCCTCTTCGGAAAGATTGGTCGAGTTCTGAATTGTGATCTTCTGCTCTTTACCACTGGTTTTGTCTTTGGCAGTCACGTGCAGGATGCCGTTGGAGTCGATGTCAAAGGTGACTTCAACTTGTGGCACGCCGCGAGGCGCAGGTGGGATGCCGTCCAGAATAAAGCGGCCAAGTGACTTGTTGTCAGCCGCCATCTGGCGTTCACCCTGTAAAACGTTGATCTCGACTTGCGTCTGATTGTCGGCTGCGGTCGAGAAAACCTGGGACTTGCTGGTCGGGATAGTGGTGTTGCGCTCGATCAACGGCGTCCGGATGCCACCAAGTGTTTCCAGACCTAGAGTCAGCGGAGTCACGTCCAATAAGACGACATCTTTGACGTCACCGGAGATGACACCGGCTTGGACTGCAGCCCCGACGGCCACCACCTCGTCCGGGTTCACACCCTTGTGAGGCTCTTTGCCAAAGAACTTCTTCACTTCTTCCTGGACTTTAGGCATGCGAGTCTGGCCACCGACCAGCACGATTTCGCTGATGTCCGATGGCTTGACCTTAGCGTCCTCCATGGCTTTGCGAACGGGCTCGAATGAGCGTTGAATCAAGTCATCGACCAGCTCTTCGAGCTTGGCACGGGTCAAGGTCATGGTCAGGTGGAGAGGTTGGCCGTCGTCGCCTTGGGTGATAAACGGCTGATTAATCTCAGTCTGCTGGGCAGAAGACAGCTCAATCTTGGCTTTCTCGGCAGCATCTTTGATCCGTTGCATAGCTTGCGGATCTTTGGACAGATCTTTGCCGGAGTCTTTCTTGAACTCGGCCAGGATCCACTCGATGATCTTGCTGTCAAAGTCGTCACCACCGAGGAAGGTATCTCCGTTGGTGGATTTGACCTCAAACACGCCGTCACCGATCTCCAGAATTGAGATGTCAAAGGTTCCGCCACCAAGGTCATAGACGGCAATAGTGCCGTTTTGTTTCTTGTCTAAGCCGTAGGCCAAAGCAGCTGCGGTCGGCTCGTTGACGATCCGCTCGACGGTCAAACCGGCAATCTCACCCGCTTGTTTGGTGGCTTGGCGCTGGGCGTCATCAAAGTAGGCCGGCACGGTAATCACCGCACGGGTGATGGACTGACCCAGATAGCTCTCAGCGTCAGCTTTGGCCTTGCCCAGAATCTTGGCGGAAATTTCCTGAGGCGTGTAGGTCTTGTCGCCGACCTTCACCACTGCCATGCCGTCTTTACCTTCGACCACCTCATAGGCAACGTGTTTGATGGCGTTCTGGACTTTGCCCGACTTCAGCTTCTGGCCCATGAAGCGCTTGACCGAGTTGATCGTCGCTTTTGGATTCAATACCATCTGGCGCTTGGCAGCGTCACCGACGGTGAAGCTGTCGCCTTTAAATGAAACAATAGACGGAAAGGTGTTGCGACCTTCCGCAGTAGGAATTACTTTTGGAGTTCCACCTTCCATCACCGCCACTGCGGAGTTGGTAGTTCCCAGGTCAATTCCAATGATCTTACCTGTTGCCATAAAAACCTCCTGTTTATTCTTTTTCTGGCGCCACGCCGATCACAACTCGAGCGTGACGGATAACTTCGCCGTGAAGAGTGTAGCCTCGCTGGGTGACACCAATCACGACATTTTGTTGTAACGGATCTGAAACGGGTCGTTTGTCCACGACCTCCATTTTATTTTCATCAAAGGGATGTCCCATTGCATCAATTTCCTGGACACCCTGGCCCGCCAGTGCTTGCTGAAACTGCTGGTAAACCATGGTCAGGCCATGATCTTTGAGCTGTTGCTCTGCCAGATGCAAGTGATCCAGCGGCAGCAGGAGCGCCAACACCACGTCTTTGGCGGCCAACTTGACGATCTTGCTTTTTTCTTCCTGTGAACGTCTCACCAGGTTTTGGTAGTCGGCGTAGGCCCGGCGTTCGTCTTCCTGCGCTTTCTGTAGTGCCGCTGCCAGCTCCTCGACCTTGGCGTGCAGCTCTTCAAGCTCTTTCTCCGGCGTGGCTGCTTGATCCGGTGCTGACATTGGTTTGGCGGACGATTTCTTCTGATCGGTCATGGTTAGATTTCCACTTCATTCTTTTCCAAAATATCGTTAATAAGAGCGCGATAGTACTTCATCATCGGAATAATGTACGGATAGTCAAAGCGATGTGAGCCAATCACTCCAATTCGGCAGTGCAGATCACGGACGTCAAAGTTCATAAAGATGACGCCAATCGGAGCCAGGTATCTGTTCCCCAACTCTTCACCGTAGACTACGCGGATCACGCTCTCGGTAGCGCCTTGATCAAAGATCTCTTCCAAAACCCGAATTTCTTCAATCATGCTCAACACTTGGCGCATCACATTGATGTCATAGAACTCGGGCATCTGCAAGAGGTTGGAGTAGCCGGAGTGGTAGAGTCTGGGGTGATCTGACCGTTCAGCCATGGCAATACCTAATGCATGCGAACGCTCAGCCAACGACTTGACTACCTGATACAAGAGTGAGTCCAGCTCTTTACGGGCATCCCAGACTTTCTCCTTGGCGGAAACCTCATCAGCCACAGACAGCTCTTTTTCCTTCATCAACTCATTGACGTAGAGCTTCATGGCCAACGGGGTCGGCGAACGCCCGGCACTACTGTGGGATTTATTGAGATAGCCCTGTTTGGTGAGATAGACCATCTCATTACGGATGGTAGCTGGAGAAACACCCAGATTGTACTTGCGGTCGATGGTTTCCGAACCAACGGGTTCAGCCGTCGTGATGTACTCTTCAATCACCGCTCGCAGGATGTGAATTTGTCTGGGCGTCAGGTCAATCATAGTTAGCAATCTTATACATTCTCTGCTAAAGTGTCAATGGGTCGAGTCTGATATCTTTTCTGTGGACAGAGAAATGATATATAGTGAACGTATGAGTTTCTTTTCAAAGAATAGACCCTTCTCTCCAGCTATAGTGGTGTTTGTGGTGGGCGTCTTGGTTGCGTGCGGATGGATCTGGGTACTCAATGAGGCAAACGTCCCGTTGAGAATCGAGGCAGCCGTGGCTCCGGTTTCGGTCATTCCTACACCTCATCCTTGAGCCTGGTAAAGCGCTCATGGTACTGTAAATACTATGGCCACGTACCCCTACAGGACCTCCTATACTAAGCGGCGGATTGTTCTTTTTCTTAAGATTTTACCGTTACTGATTCTGGTAGTAGCCGCTGTTGTCGGAATCTCCCAACTCCAGTTTGTCAGGGAGTTTTTTGGTCAGGCTGCTGGGGAGCCAGCCAACATCCAGGTAGATACTCAAGCAGTTCTCGGTCCCATGCCTCGTCCTTGGCGAAACCTTGCTCAAGGCGGTGAAGATCATAATTGGCGAATCGGCGCCCTGGTCCCCTCGGTACGGTCACTCCATCCCCAGTACATCCGGATTGATCACATTTATGACTTTTATGACATTGTCCAAGGATCTCCTGGCAACATTACATTTGACTTTAGTAAGCTCGATCCGCTGCTCGATGACATTATTGCCACTGGAGCTAAACCCTACGTGTCGCTCAGCTACATGCCGCCAGCCATCTCCAGCGGAGATATTCTGGCCAAACCGGCGCGCTGGGAAGACTGGCAGCTGACTGTCCAGAAAACTGTCGAGCACATCAGCGGGACCCGGGGCATCTCCGACGTCTACTATGAAGTCTGGAATGAACCGGATCTGTTCGGCAAGTGGAGTTACTACGGAGATAAAAACTACCTGACACTCTATGACTACGCGGCTCGGGGGGCCACCAGCGCTCGAGGCGTCCGCCCGTTCAAGATTGGTGGACCAGCCATTACCGCGCTGTATAAAAATTGGTTTGACGCGATCATGAAGCACGTGATTGCCACCAACATCCGCTTCGACTTTTTCTCTTGGCACCGCTATAGCCTGGATCTTGATATCTACCGTAAAGATATGTTCGAGGCAACCAACTGGCTCAGCCAATATCCGCAACTGGAACCTAACGTCGAGCTCCAGATCACCGAGTGGGGTCATGACAGCAATAACCATCCTGGGTATGACACCACCTATGGAGCAGCTCACACAGCCGCCGGAGCGATTGAGATGATTGGAGTGGTCGACCGCGCCTTTGCGTTTGAGATCCAGGATGGTAAAGATCCGGAAGGCAAAGCCAACTGGGGACGTTGGGGCCTGTTTACCCACAAAGACTTTGGTCAGTCGCCCAAACCTCGGTACAACGCCCTCCGTTTGCTGGATCGGATTGGGAGTCAGCGGCTGCAGCTGCTGGGAAAAGGAACTTGGGTGAAAGCGGCAGCGGCGCTGAGTGACGCGGGCAATCCGCAAGTTATTCTGGCTAACTTTGACCGCAGTGGCCGTAACACCGAGAACGTTCCTGTTACTTTCAAGAATATTCAGCCCGGTAACTACACAGTCGTTAAAGAGTTTTTAGGCGGGCGAAAACAAACGGAAGACGTGGCAACCACCTCAGCAGAACTCCAAGTCCACGTGGCCATGCCGGTCAACTCAGTCAGCTTGATTGAGTTGATGCCGAAGTAGGTGACGCGCTTAGACGTCTGTGCTTTTTTCTACCAGAGAAAGGATCTCACGCTTAAACCGCTCTTCCCCAAATGTGCGAGCGTGGGCATGGATTTTTTTCGGATCAAACTTGGCCTCATTTTCTAGGAAGGTATGGACTGCCCGCTCAAGTCCCTGTTCTGAGAGCTCGTCGAAAAAGATGCCTGTGGCGGGTTGCGTTTTGCCGGCATTCCTGAGGTCGATGATTGTTTCTTTTGGCCCACCTGAACGATGAGCAATCACTGGCACGCCATAACCCATCGCCTCCACCGGGACGATCCCGAAATCTTCATCCTCCACCGGGTAAAGTAAAGCTCGCGCTCCGGCGTAGAGCTGACGCAGCTGCTCATCACCGACACTGCCCAAAAACTCAACTGTCTCACCTGCCATTGTCTGCAGTTCTGGCAAGATCTTGCCAGATCCGACTACTTTAAGTGGCAGCTTCAGCTTAGTCGCTACTTGGACGGCTAATTCCGGATGCTTGGCGAATGCTAAACGATTGACGTACAAGAAATATCCGTCTTCCCGCTGCTGTCTGGTACGAGCCGGAAGTTCCTCCGGTACCTGGACTGGTGGATGAATCACGACAGAGTCGCGACGGTAGTACTTTTGAATGCGTTTTTGGACTTCCTGAGAGTTGGCGATAAAGACGTCAACGCCATCTGCCATCCTGACGTCCATGACTCGGCAGATATGGTTAATCACTGTTCCGAACACCTTCACCACTTTGTTCTTCTCCCAGTCCGTCATAGTGGAGTAGCCATAGAGAGAGCGCGGTGGGGTATGGCAGTAGCAGAGGTGAACTGCCGGTTTTTTGACTTGAACTGCCTTGGCAAAGTAAGCATTAGAAGAAGAGAGGACGACATCATATTCGGACAAGTCTAGAGACCGAAAGGCAGCCGGTGCTAACAGCCGCAATGGCGAAAAGATTTTTTTGATTAAGGGAATCCGCGCCAACCAGGTCTCGTGAATTTTCCAGTCGGCAAAGTTCTGCCAGTGGATACCCATCGCGTCTGGGTCGGTAAACGCGACGTATAGCGGGGCCTGAGGGAAAAGGTCATGGAGTGCTTCCACTACCCGCTCCGCGCCACCGTACTCTCGCAAGAAGTCATGGACGAGTGCGACAGAGGGGGCTGAGTTCCGCTTTGGCATTGATTAGAACAAGGCTCCCTGCACAGCTTGCTCAAACTCGTCGGCAGGAAGTGAGTGCAGCAATGACTTGAAGCCCAGCTCCTCAAAGATCTTTAGTACGTCTTCTTTACGGTACGCGGCTAAGCGGCATTGTTCAAGCTCCAGGGTGATTGGTGACTCTTGGTCGATCTTGGCAAGCCGTTGGCTAAGTAAAGCATCCTCGTGGCCTTCGGCGAGCTTTTTTAAGAGGCTCCCTTTTAGGATCGGATGTGTTGAGCTGCCGATCATCAGGTTTTGTTCCTGAATAGTCTTGTAGATATTCTCTAGCGTTCCGAACTCTTGCAGGAGCTTAACGGCAGTTTTCTCGCCAATACCCACAATGCCGGGAATGTTATCTGAAGCATCGCCCATCAGCGCTTTGAGATCAACGATCTGATCAGGGCGAACACCCATCTTCTTCACTACACCGGCAGCATCGTACTCTGTATCAATAGTCCGGACCGGCTTTGAGCGTCCTGGCATCCAGACATGAGTTCGGTCACTGACTAGCTGGAAGGCGTCGCGATCACCGGTGACAATGATCGTCCGAACATCGGGTTGTGATCCCACTGGTCGCATCTCGACTTGGCGAACAATCGTCCCGATCAAGTCATCAGCTTCATATCCTGGCAGTTCAAACTGAGGAATATTGAACGCGGTCACTACCTCTTTGATTTTCTCAATCTGGGGCGGAAGCTCGGCGGGCATCTCCTCGCGGTTGGCCTTGTAGCCCAGGTACTCGGCATGACGGAAAGTAGGTTTGGCATGATCAAAAGTCACCAAGATGTACTGTGGGTCAAGCTCTTTAATAACGGTCAATAAAATTCGGCAAAATCCGTAGACAGCGCTAACCGGTGTCCCATCAGGCGTAGTCAGATCCTGGAATGCGTGAAACGCCCGGTAGATGAGGGCATGACCATCAATCAAGACTAATACTTGCTGTTTCTGGGAGTCGTTCGCCATAGAGATTAGGTTAACAGCTAGGCTGCTTTTGGTACACCCATCAGCTCAACAAACTCATCGGAGTCAATCGTCTCTGTTTCCAGCAGTCGTTCAGAGACTTTATCCAGTTTGTCTTTGTGCTCTGTGATGAGCTCCAGGGCTCGCTGCTCGCCTTGTTTGAGGAACTTGGAAACCTCTTCATCGACTTTTTCTTGGAGTCTGTCAGAGATCGTGGCTGGCTCTGAATAAGCCCGTGCATAGTTACTGGTTTCATACTGTGGGCTGAGGGCCATGGCTCCTAGATCACTCATACCATAGTCCATCACCATCGCTCGGGCGATTCGGGTCGCCCGATCAATGTCTGAACTGGCACCAGCAGTTAGCTCGTTGAAGATTAGCTTCTCGGCAGCACGACCACCCAACAGCACGGCAATCTCATCAATCAACTCTGACTTGGTCACTTGGACTTTGTCTTTTTCCGGAGGTGTCAAGGTAAAGCCGAGGGCCATTCCTCGGGACACAATCGAAATACGATGCACGGGGTCGGAGTACTTGGAGAAGTGCGCGACCAACGCGTGTCCTGCCTCGTGATAAGCGGTCATCTTGCGTTCATGTTCATCATGGAGTCGTTTCTTACTCGGGCCCAGCTTTACTTTCAGCGAGGCTTCCTCGATATCGGCGGCAGTGATCTCGGTGCGATTCTCACGGGCAACTGCGATAGCTGCTTCGTTCAACATGTTTTCCAGATCAGCGCCGGAGAAGCCGACCGTCCGTTTGGCCACTTTTTCCCAGTTCAGTCCGTGCTCAAATGCCTTACCTTTGGCATGAATCTTGAGAATGAACTTGCGCTCCTCAAGGTCTGGCAGGTTGACTTGAACCCGGCGGTCAAAACGGCCCGGACGGACTAAGGCCGGATCAAGCATGTCTCCGCGGTTAGTAGCAGCCATCACGATCACATTGTCGTTTTGCGTAAAGCCATCCATCTCGACCAAAATCTGATTGAGTGTCTGCTCTCGTTCATCATGCCCACCCATGCTACCAAAGCCACGGATACGACCGATGGCATCAATTTCATCAATAAAAATAATGGAAGGAGCAAGCTTTTTCGCAGTCTGGAATAAGTCGCGGACTCGGGAAGCACCTACGCCTACGAGCATCTCCATAAACTCGGAGCCTGCCATGGATAGGAACTGAACATTGGCTTCGCCGGCCACGGCGCGAGCCAGCAGCGTCTTGCCGGTTCCGGAAGGACCGACCATCAGCACACCTTTAGGAGTTCGCGCACCGACTTTCTTGTACTTCTTGGGACTCTTTAAGAAATCGACCACTTCTTCCAGCTCTTTTTTGGCTTCTTCCATCCCGCCCACGTCAGCAAACTTGATGTCCTGCTTGCCTTTGACAAACAGCTTGGCCTTACTCCGGCCAATGCCCATGATGCCGTCCTGAGCGCCACGTGCCTGACGGAACAGGAAAAGGAACAAGACTGCCATCACCACGATCGGCAAGATATTAATGACCAGCTGGATAAAGACCTCTTGGAGGCTCAAGTTCTTGATCTCGACTTGCGCCTGGGTGATGTCCACACTGGCCTTGCTTAGGATATCGACGAGTGAGGAGTTATCTTCTTTGCGGGCAGTCTTGATGGAGGAGTCTTTGTAAAAAACTTTGACGTCCGGACCAGCGACCTCTAAACGATCCACTTTATTCTCCCGAATGTCGTTAATCATCTGGGAAAGATTAATTTTTTCACTGGGGTTCCCGGCAAAGACCGAGTACAAAAATGGCAAGAAAAGAAGCGCGATGAAGACAAACAGCAAGCTCCTGTTCATCATCTGGTTCATGTTGAGCTTGAGCTCGAGCTTTTTTTCTTGAGCGTTCTGGTGACCATTCGACATACCGTTGGTAGAGCGATCTTTTTCTTGAGGCTTTTTCGAAGATTGTTTGGGTGATTTTGCAACTGTTTCCATAAAACTTAGGTAGTGTACCATGCGAACGTCGACGCACTCATTGTTTGGCTATTTTAGCAAACCATCTTTCAGAGTGCTAGCGAATAACTGTACCAGGTTCCGCGGTCTCAGGAAGCGGGAAAACGATCGGATGCTCTTGGCCGTCAATCATCCCGTCGGCCATAATCATCATGCCTTGGCTGACTCCCTCGCCCATCTTTCGCTCAGCCAAATTCACCACGAAAGGAAAACGCTTGCCGACAAACTCCTCGGGAGTGTACCATGCCTGAATTCCTGACAAAATGGTTTTCGTTCCGATCTCCGGTCCAAAATCGACGGTGAACTGCATCAGCTTTTTACTCCAGGTGGGTACCTCAGCAGCAGTCACTAGACCTACCCGTAGATCCAGCTTATCAAAATCTGCATACTCGATCGTCGCTTTCATAACAAAACCTTTCTATTGGAGGAATCCAGTTTGTTAGCTGTATTTTACACAACAAGCTGAAAGGAAGCTGAGCGGACGCGCACGGGCTACCAACTCCTCCGGCTTACTTATTCAGGGCGTTTCTGATGCCGATCGTTTCGTACACTTCCAAAAGCGTCGTACTGGCAAACTGATTGGCTTTCCGTGCTCCCTCAGCGAGGACATCACGAGCAATATCGAGATTTGCTTCTAGCTCTTTACGCTTGGCTCGTGCTGCCGCAAAGTAACGCTGGTGGGCGGCAAACAGCCTTTCCTTGACCTCGACGTCACCGACTTTGCCTGCACGGTAGCGACTTTTCAGCTCTTCGACTTCTGACTTGTCATCATTCAGCAAGTCGTGATACAGGAAGACGGGATTACCCTCGACAGTTCCGGGGTCAGTGGCTTTCTTTCGATTGGGATCAGTGAAGGAGCTCATGATCTGTTTGCGGATGACAGCTTCATCTTCAAAAATGCCAATCGTATTGCCTAGTGACTTACTCATCTTGCGTTGGCCGTCAGTGCCGACGATCTTGCCGACTTCCTTGGAGATCAACGGCTCAGGCAGCGGAAAGACCTCTTTCTTATACGTCTTGTTGAAGTTCTCTGCCATGTCGCGGGTCAACTCAACGTGTTGACGTTGGTCTTCACCCACTGGTACACCGTATGGCTTGTAGAGCAAGATGTCGGCTGCCATCAGAATTGGATAGTTGAAGAGCCCCATGTTGATCGACTCCTCGCCCACATCTTTTTGCAGCTTGTCCTTGAAAGCGTGCATTCGTTGCATCTGGCCGTAGGAGATGTAGTTGCCCAAGACCACCATCAGCTGGCTATGTGCCGGCACATCGGATTGGCGGAAGAAGACCGACTTGTCCGGATCAAGACCCAGCGCTAAGTAATCCAAGACCACCCCTGTGATATTTTTTTCCAAAACGTCACGGTCGTGGATGGTGGTGAGTGCATGCAGATCCGCCATGAAGTAGTAGGTTTCGGCGGTATGCTGCAGCTCGAGTTGGGGTTTGACCGCACCAAAATAGTTCCCGATGTGGAGAGAGTTCCCACTGGGAGTAATTCCGGAGAGGATTCGTTTGTTCGTTTTTGTCATATTTCCTTTCGTCTATTGTACTTTATCTATGACTCGCTCTAGAAACGGAGAGGAAGGACAGGCTCCTTCTCTGTTAAAGAACCGAGGGAGTTTTTGCGGAAATCTTGAAAAGTTGGTCTTGAGGTACAAAAAAACTCCCTGTCGGGAGTTGGAACTGATTGCTTAAAGACGCGTTAACCTACTCCCTGTTTACTTGAGGGAGGCCCACCATGAAGATCGGGCGGTTGTACGTGTCATACAGTGAAATTATACCAGATAATTCAACAATCTATTTCACCACCATCTTTAATATCAAAACCTAACGCCTGGAGCTCTTTAATATAACCGTGACAAGTCGGCTTAAAATACTGCTTTTTATTTAAGACAACAATAATAAAGGGCCATTGTCCCGGACTAACCTTGGTTCCCTTTGGGACTTTCCATTTCTCATGAGAAGAACCAACCCTTCGCTGTGGTGTGAATCCTAGGTTCTTTAGAAGTGCTTGCAGTTCTTTTGTGCCAAACTGCCCATTAAGTGACATTCAAGTTTTTGAGCAGGTTTGGAGTAGCCATGATATCTAAGGATTTGAGTCTTTCAGACCAATTACTAGACACTGCAGGACCGTATTTAACCTGATTTTGAAGTTTCTTTGGGACACTGAACAACTCATAAATGAGATCGTTAATCATCTCATCGAGCTCTTCTTGTGAGGAAGCTTCCGTAAAAACTCTATATTCAGGAAGTTCTGCAAAAAAACCAACTCCTGAATCATGTCGAAGAATTCTTACGTGAATTTTTTCTGGAAGTTGAAATTTTTTCGTTGACATATGTCCTCACAGGACTCTAGTCTTTAAACTATCTTACTTGAATAATACACATGTATGTCAACATAGTATTTGAAGTGTAATAGAAATCTTTAAAAAGCTTAGAGTTCCTCGATACGAACCGTTGGGTTCATATCTGGAGCATCGATCAACTTGAGGTACTTCTCAGTGGTGGTGATCCGCTTGTGGCCAACCAGTTGAGAGACGTAGACCAGAGGGGTACCGGCCTTGAGCTGCTCGATAATAAAGGTGTGGCGGAGGTCATTGACCTTGCCGTCCTTGATACCGGCCAGGCGGAAGTACCGATCGATCGCAGTCCGGATGTTACGGACCAAAAATGGCCGACAGGTCTTGGTCAGAAAAAGGGTCTTCTCGCGGGCGCGAGGACGAACTTTCAAGTAGTCCTGAATTGCGGCCTTGGCGGCGGCGTTTAAGGGCACTTTTCGGGCTTCCCGAGAGTTCTGGGGCTGAATGGTGATCACGTTGTGTTCCATGTCCACTTCACTCATCTGGAGGGCTGCCAGCTCACTAATCCGCATGCCTGTCTGGAGGAGTACCTCGACAATCGCATAGATCCGGATATCGCTACGGCAAGCATCACGCAGAGCGCGATACTCCAGCTTTGAAAGTACTCGAGGAGGAGACTGGTCGTACTTGGGGTGAACAATCACCTCAGCCGGGTTATCGGTAATCAAGCCTTCATTAATCACGTAGCGGAAGAACGCCTTGATGGAGTTAATCTTGCGGGAGATCGACTTGCCGGTATAGCGCTGCTTCTTGAGAAGTTCCTTGAACTCCTCGATGTCATCGGCAGTTACGTCACCGACCTGAGTCTTTCCTTTCTCGGCCAAAAACTGGATAATTTGCTCGACGTCTTTGCTATAGGCAATCACGGTCGCGTGGGCGCGGCCGGATGTCTGGAGAAAGCTGGTAAACTTGTTGAGCAAGTCTGTAAGTGCGTTGTTCATACAATCAATCTAAACTAACTGCTTTGTAAGAATGTGTATTCTATAACTTTTTCTCGAAAATCAAAGACTTATAATATCACAATTGAGGTTTTTTCGCAAACATGCGTATCCTTTACTCACCTCTGGCAGCCGTCTTCTTCACAATAATTGCCGCTGTTATTTGTGTGTCCTTATATATGAACGGCCGACGTATCCAGCAATCGGCAGTAACCGTTCAAAAAATGGAGGCTGAAGTCGCTAGTATAGAAGCCAAAGTCAACCAGGTCGAGAGGGATGCTCTTGAGGCGACCTCGGCAGCGGCAAAAGAGCGGATCTTTCGCGATGAACTGCTGCTCCAACGTCCCGGTGAGTATATTGTACAAGTTCCAGACCAGCCTGTACCGAGTCCAGAGCCCTCTCTTTCTCCTGAGAAACTGCGACCCTGGCAGCAGTGGAAAGAGCTACTGTTGTAGGAAAATATCGGACGCTCTGCCTTACTCATACCGTAAGGCATTCAGGGCTGAAATTTTAGTGGCCCGCCGAGCGGGGAAGTAACCCGTGATCACTCCCACTAGAATCGACAGGGCAGCCACAATCACCACAAAGGAAAAAGGTGCATAGGAAATATCGATAAAGCCTACTCCTTTGATTAAGGAGAAGGCTGACAGTCCCAGGCTTACCACTTTGCCTAAAAGGATCCCCAACAACAGGCCTATCACGCCGCCAAAGAAGCCCATCACCATCGACTCTGTTAGAAAGAGCTCTTTGACTTCATGGGACTTCATGCCCATCGCCTTCATCAACCCTACTTCTCGAGTACGCTCCAATAGTGAAACGGTCAACGTGTTAAACATTCCCAGGGCAGCAACTGACAGTGCGACCATTCCTACGATAGCGAGGACCAGCCGGAAACTGGCAAAGAGGTTGTCTATTTGAGCAACGGTGTCAGCCACCGAGACAGTACCGAATCCCCCTGCCTCAATCGTTGCTCTGACCCTGTCTAAATTGGCTTTATCGTCCACCACTACCTTGATTTGAGAGTACTTCACAATTCCTAATGAACGCATGTCAATGAAAGGAACGTAGACCATCGGCGTGCCCTCATCAGGAGTCACCCCGACGATGGTGTAATCTACTGGTGCTGATTCAACTTTTTCAACTGATTCATCAACTAAATCTCCCACTAGCACAAAGGTGAGATTAATCGTCTTGCCGACGGCTTCCTGCTCAGGAATCCCCAACACCTGGAGAACTGAACGGTTGACTACTGCCACCCGCTCAGCATTAGGAGAGAGAGTGACGATCCGGGTCTGACTCTGAGCCGCCTGGGCAGAATCAGTCGCCAAATCCACCAACGGCAGTGAACCACTGGTCGATCGGGCTTGGGCCAGTAAACTGCTGGCGTCGGTCTCATTTTGACCAGCAGAACTGTCTGTAATACCTAGAACGGCAGCCTGAATAGGAGTGACACTCATCGAGATCTCTGCTACATAGCCTTCACCTGTTAGCTGCTGGCCAGTCTCGTCAATTAACGGTGTGTATTCCTGGCATGGTGGAGTAGCTTGAGGTTGACCAGTCTCGGGATCGACTGCGGGAGCGGGGCAACTCTGATGTTGCCAGAGAGGCACTTGGGACTTCACCCATTTGCCCAAAGGCTGATCTGGCGCAGCATCGGCATCTGTATCTTGAGTGGCATGTATGCTCCCACTATTACTATAGTTATCCCCATACACTTCTGTGCCCACCTGGGTAGTGTCGGCTCGACGGGTATATCCGAGTAACCGGCCGGTTGTTTCCGGGGTAGCGCGAACGCGCAACCAGATATTTGGCTCGATACTAAACTTCACTTCTCCTAGCTCCTGATTGAAGGTCATCGGTAGCTCTGCTCGAGCGGCTTCAGCCTCTTGCTGCTCATCCCGACGTTGGACAACACGGCTAGTAGGACTTTTACTCACTGGCGAGCTTAAACTGTTGCTCTCAAAAATCTTGCCATAGATAGGCTGAATCGCTGAGTCTTTCAAATAGTCGGCAGTCACCCCATAGACAGCCATATCCGACACCGACTGGTTATATGAAACCTTTCCTACTAGAGCGATTAGAGGCATGGTCGATGTCACACCAGGAATCTGCGCGAACTTGGAGAGAGTCTCATCTGTCAAACTTAAATCCTGCGTTAATCCTGGCAGAGCGTCTGCCTGGCGCAGCTCCTCTAATCTGGCAACTCTCGAGATGACTAAGTTCTGCAGACCATATCCCACCGAGACTAAAAAGACGATAAAAGCAATCCCGATCGCGATCCCACCCATCGTAATATAGGTGCGGGTCTTCTTAACTTGCATATTCCGGAGGGAGAGCTCAATCAAGTAGGAACGATCAACCCGGCCGCGGCGGTTAACATCCAATCCCCGAGCCAACCGGTCATACATTGTATCCATCATTGCCGCGATTGAGCGCGGGAACCAACGGTAGGAAAAAATCGTGTGCAGAAAAGCGTGAGTCACATAGAGGATGATCAAGAGAATAAAGCTAACTGCATCCCAAATTCCCACCACAAACCCACCCAGTCGGCTGAGCGGTCCCCGACGGTGAGTAAAGAACTCATCTTCTTTTTCCTGCCTGTCCACTTTTGGGGGTGACGACTCGGCCGTGGGTTCTGATGCGATGATGTTGCGGAACTTGAGTGTGTCAGAGTCTTTCATAAGGATAAAGTGGTGGGCACTGTACTTCGTTTGAAGATTTGCCCTCCGTGTTGAACATAGGCAGCCGGGTCATCAATCTCTTGGACAACTTGGCCGTCAAACATTTGGATAGCGCGGCGAGCAAAAGCTAGGTACTCCAAGTCGTGAGTGACCATGATGATCGTTTTGCCCTGATTATTTAAAGTAGAGATCAGCGTCATCAGTTCTTGACCGGATTCAAAATCGAGGTTACCAGTTGGCTCGTCGGCGATGATCACGTCAGGGTTGGTAACGATGGCCCGAGCCAAAGCAACTTTTTGCTGCTGACCTGAAGATAACTCCGTCGGAATATAGTCTTGCCACTCTTGCATTCCCACCAACTGTAAGACTGCATTCGCTCGTGGTTCGGCATCACGTGAAGTCAGGCCACTTAAGCGTAGCCCAAACATAATATTTTCTTTAACTGTGAGTGCTTTGATCCAGTTGGGCTGCTGGTAGACCATACCTACATGTTGTTTACGAAAGTCAGCTCGCTCATCTTCATCCAGTTGTTCATAGAGTGACCTGCCCAACACTTTCACCCTTCCCCGTGTGGGAGACTCGAGCCCTAAAACGATATGGAGCAGCGTCGACTTTCCGCAACCAGAAGGACCAAACAAAACAATAAAGTCCCCTCGGTACACTGATAGGGAGACATTTCGCAACACCTGGACATTCTGCGCTTTGACAGAAAAGGTTTTGTCAACTTGCTGGACGTCGATGATCAAAGTCGGTTCCTGTGGCATAGACTTAACGAACTCCTAGTGCGCTCAAGAAACTAAACGCTTCTGATAAGTTTCGTACAACCAGATCTAAAGCCGAACGGGTAGCCTTAGGCGCGATGGTAACCGTATCGACACTCCTGGTTTCATTTCCCTGAGCATCTTTTGAAATTGCCCGCAAGTGATAGACCTGGCTCGGTGTTAAGTTGGATAAGATGACGGTGTGGTTAGTCGCCAGGTTGCCGTCTTCCTGAGACTTTTGAGCGTAAGCCGTGCCCGTGCCCTCTCCAAACTCTACCTGTGAACTGGCCGGCTCATCTGTATCCCAACTGACAACCAATTGCGCCCGAATATCACCCGCCGCAAAGCCAACAGGCGGCACAGTTCCACCAATCACTTTGAGATTTAAGATCTGTGGGGGTCGCGTGTCAGTTGCAGTGGTAAAACGCTGGAGATCGGAAACCGCTTCGTTACCTAACTTATCTCTCCCTTTGACAAGTAGTTGATAGCTGGTCTCAGGCAGTAAGCCGCTAATCACCATTGTGTGAGCACCCTTTTCCAACGCTACTTTGACTTCATCACGGCTGGCAGACGGGTTTTCTTCTGGATAGAACGTGATAACAGACGACACCTCAGTGTTGGTTGTCCAGGTTACCCGAATAGTCGTTTGGGCAGTATTTGCCACCTGTTCCAGCCTGACATTGGAGATCCTTGGTCTCGGCAAAGTAGTAAAGTCCAAAATCGTCCCCTCGTATTCGCTACTTTCGCTATCAAAAGCGTTGATCTTGTAGTAGTACTTGGTACCATCCTCTAAACCAGTCAACTCAGCTGTGTAGGTTTCTTCACCAGTGGCCGTAGATACTTCTTTCACTCCCCCAAAGTCTGTAGACTTCCCGTAGTAAATCTTGACTTTGCTGGCGCCGTTACTGGTAAAGGTAATGATGGCACTTGATAAGCCCACGTTTTTAGCTGCCACATCTTTGACCGTGGGCGCAGGCTGCGTCGAAAAGTTTTTCTCTTCACTCTCGCCTGTGTTGCCGTCTTCGTCAGTCCACTTAACCTTGTAGTAGTATCGGGTGCCTGGATTGAGGTTAGTAAGATTGATAGTGTGGTTGGTGACTTGATCGGAGTTAGACGGCTCTTCTTTGAAGTACTCTTCACTCTTTGTTCCAAACGCCACTTTGGAGTCACTGGACCGATTAGTTGTCCACGTGATCGTCGCTTTTTTGGTCGTGATGTTACTGACAGTCGGACCGCTTTCTAAGGTGGGGGGTGACGTCCACTTGCCGGTGGGAGTGATGGTGACGGAGTTACTGCCTGATGACTGGGCATTCGCACCATCCTGTGTGTACACCTTGTAGTAGTACTGCTGTGACTCAGGAGTGTTATCCACATAGGACAAGCCTGTGGTCGTCCCAACCTGTGAAAAAGTGGTGCCGTCACTGGAACGATAGATCAAGTAAGTAAGGTTACCAGCCCCCTGATAGCCGGGTGCTGTCCAAGTCAGGGTCACGTTCCACTGTGACTGGGACTTAATCGACGAGTCAGAAGCGACCAAGTTGCCGACGTTATCCGGATCGGTCGAGTTGAGGGTAAAGGTACCAGTAATGTAGTTGCTGGGTGAGTAGTTAGGGGTATCAGCATTATCGACGGCTATCACGTAGATGGTGTTCGTCCCTTTGTTGACCCCACTCAGACTGCGGGCGCTCAAGCTGGTGACGTTACCCACCGGAATGTAAGTGGTAGGATTACTGGTCAGCGTTGCATAGGTGGCGGGTGGAGTGGTGTTGACCATGTAGTAATAGCCTGCGACTTGTTGGCCACTAGTAGCCTGTGCCGCTGGCCATGAGACTGCAAAAGAATTGGTGGTGGCACTGTCAGGAGTAACGGTGACAGCAGCGTTATTTTCAAAGGCCGGCGCTGCACCGCCGTAGGATAAGTTACCCGTCCGAATAGTGGCATCAGAAGACACATTGCCTGCCATATCTACAGACCGGAAATAAATCACGTTGTTGCCCGCTACGATTGCGTCGCCATCTTGCTCTTGGGTCAGGGTGTACGAGCTCTGCCCAACCGGGATGTACGTCACCCCCAGCTCAGCGTCGGTCGTAGTTCCGAGCCACGGCCCACTGGTAGTATTAATGCGATACTGCCAACCAAGGATGCTGGCATGAGTGTCGCTGGCAGCCGGTGAGCCAGCCGTGGGCCAGCTAAAGTTCATGTCTACCACGTTGGAGAAACTACCTGCTGCTGGGGAGATATAGGCCACGTTGGTCGGCGCGCTATTATCAAAACGGAACTGGAATGATGCTGAACTGCCAGTATAGACATTGCCGCCAATGTCAATGGCTTTGATGTTGAGATAGTACGGATCATTGGACGAACCCAGCCAGCTAGGGCCGCGGTAGCTGAGTGTCGCAAAGTCGACGCTGTTGCTGGTGACCACAAACTGACAGTCAGAGCCAGCCAACGATCCTGGTGAGGTACCCAGAATTCCTTTGCTGGTGGCCGGATCACCGTTAGGATCTTGACCCAGGTAGAGACAGTAGCCCCGCAGGCCCGCCCCGCCGTCGTTATCCGCGCCAGCGGTCCACCCAAAGTATGGCGCGAGATTATTGGTCCAGTCGTTGGTGTCCATATCAGTGCCGGTGACGCTACGTTTCATTGTCAAGTTGCTGGCATTTACAGGTGGCGGTGTTACATCCGTAGTCAGCCCCACTGTGAAGGAGTCTAAGGTCGGCATATCATCGCCGGCGAAACTGAAGATTGCTTTGACCGCAATCTTTTGACTGACCACCGGTAGTGCCTGCATGGCATCTTGGGTGAGTTGATCAACACTGTTGGAGTGAGTAGTAGCGTTGGTGGCAGTTTCCCAAGAATCGCCGTCCCAGTACTGCCAACTGTTACCGCTTTCACAAGCCGCCCCGTCGTCCGTACAGAACTGGTAACGAACGGCAGCATCACCGTCGGCTGTCACAGAGTCGGTGAAGGAGTCCCAGCTAGAGACTTGGCCGTTGCTGTAGGCAGTGGTGGTGAACACGCTGTACGTTTCAGCCCGATTGAGTGTCAGGTCATCAATGACGACTGTCTTTCCTGCTTTGACGGTCAATCCGTACTCTCGATTTTCGTTGGCTCCAGCCAGTGTGGCAGAGAGCTTCCACCACCCCCCGCCCAAGTCAGTGTAGGTAGTACTCACTGCTTGACCGTTAGCATAGAGCGAAGCAACGCTGGCGTCGATGGTGCCACCGACCGAGCCAGTTGTGGTGTTATAGACCACTGCGCTGAGGGCAAAGGTGTCGGCAGAGCCGACATTGACAGTTTGAAAGATTTTGGCATCGGTGAGTGTACCTACGGTCACGGCGTCACCCCCACCGTGGTAGCCGGAATCAGAGGTGTAAGAGTGTGAGATTTCTACAGGATCACTGGCGCACCTGAACCCGATAGTGTTATTCCTATACGGCGGGGTATAGTACAAGTACAGACTAAATAGTCCTGCGTAGGCTCCAATATCCCAATGCCCACCGCGCAGGAATCCGTACGTGGTCGTATTGGTATCATTTGGATCAGAATAGTGATAAATACGACCAATACCCTGATTTGCGTTCCAAGCCAAATTTGAAGATCCTACAGTAGCCTGCTGAATCACCGATCCCGGCTTGTAGGTGTGAATGTAACGAGTGAGTGAGCCACTGGCATAATCGCTCCAATTGAAGCCACTGGTGTCGTCTACCGAGCCATTCCAAGCCACGGGCTGATCTTTCCGCTGAACAGTGTTATTGTTCCATTCCCATACGTTCCCAGGGAAATCCCAGATGATTGCATTATTTGACAAGGCAATCGTTCTTTTCTGTTCCGGCGAGGAACCTGCCGAGTTACCGGTTCCTAAGTAACCATCAGCATCATTTGCGGAAGCCACCAGCGCGCTGGCTGGGCTGTTGTCAGTGTGACCACGGAAGAGTGAACCACTACCCACAGTGCCGGTAGTCCAGTTCTGGCTCCGCTGTTCAGCATTTCGGGCAATCGTCATCCATTCATTGTTGGTAATCAGGTGAGCGGTCGTCCCGCCGACTGCTACAGTCGTACAGTAGGTCGCAGAGTCAATCTGACTGATTCTGGCAATTGGATAGCCAGATGCAACCGACACAACTTGGCGGTTATTGGCGGCAGTACAGGTATCACCACCGCTACCAACCTCACCGACACAGTTGGCGTCGCCGTCGTTACAGTAGGTCTGATAGGTACCGTTACCAGCATTGTTGTCGTTGTCACTGACCGGTGAGGTCAATCCCACCGTGGGATTGCTAATAGCTGCACACTTGGCTTCGTACTTCATCACCAGAAAATCCTGGGTAGAGTAGCTGCCGTTGCCTGGCACTTCAATCCAACCATCAGGCGGTAAAGCGGCTGTTTGCCAAGAAGAGTTATCAGCAGTAAAAGAAGCATTCGTGAACTTGTTGGTGCCAGCAGCTGGTCGAGCACCATCGTTATCAACCGTCACTAGCGCCGGGTTATAGGTGTAGTCAGCAGCACTAGCAGCGGTAAACTCCCAAGTATGGAGAGTGTCATTATAAGCAAAGATACGAGGCAGAACCTGGGTGGCTGCATAGCTCGCAACAATCAGTCCAGAGGCAGCTAAACAGAGGAGGCCAGCTTTTCGACGGGCAGGGATGTGCAGCTGTTGAATCATTGAGCGTAAGTTCATCATGCAAAGAACAACCGAGAGTCAAAATCGGCTAGCTATCATTATACGGAATCTTGCAGTGGTGTGCAATTACAACGGCGCCACTTTTCCAGTTCTTGACGCAGTCGATAGCTGTCGGCATGAATCAGGTGACTGTCCAAAGAGTGACTGACCTTGTCCAGCTCTTCTTCACTCAGCTCTCCCCGTCGCGCCTTGCGGCGAGCCTGAGCAAATCGTTTCAGAAATCGTTGGAGAGTGTTAGCACGCACCATGACGTGATCATGAAAGACCCGATAACCCACAAACGGTACACCGTCGCTACAGCGGAGGACTGTTTGCTTCCGTGGATGGAGGGTCAGGCTCAACTTAGTATTCAGGAACTCGTTAATCTGATTCCGTACTTGTGCTAAATGGTCTTTGTCAGGATGAATGATATAAAAATCATCCATGTACCGGCCGTACCACTGCTCCGCTAAAGTATCTTTGATGAAGTGATCTAACTCGTTGAGGTAGACGTTGGCAAAGAGTTGGCTGGTTAAATTACCGATCGGCAAACCACGCCGTGCTAAAGGTGTGACGACTACTTCCGGGATTGGGATCGGCCGGCCATATTTACCAATTGTCCGATGTGTGGTGACAATGGTCTTGAGTAAACGAAATGTTCGGGGACAAGTAATCTTGTGACAGATCAATTCCAGTAACACATCCCAAGACACTGTTTGAAAAAAGTGATAGATGTCAGATTGCAGGACATACAAGGGTTGGTCAGGGTAAGCAGCTTTGCTTGCACGTAGAAACTTTTGAAGCCTTTTCATCGCATAGAGGACTCCCTTTTCTTTGCGACAGGCATAGGTATCGTTAATAAAACTTTTCTCAAAAAGTGGCTCAATCACTCCCACTACAGCTTGTTGTACCACCCGGTCTCTGAAGTGAGGCGCGGCAATATGACGCTGCTTGGGATAAGTAATGATGAAGTAGGAGTATGGTTTGGGCTGGTAGCTCTGCCAACGGAGCTCCTGATGGAGGCGAAACAGTTCGTCTTCCATGTTGAAGTCAAACGCGCAACTGTAGTACTTAAATCGATTCCCGCGCCGAGCCCGTTGATAAGCAGCCAAGAGCGACGGGAAACTGATGATCTCATCGAACATACACCTATTGACCTCGCACTGAGCACAAGCCCAGTGCGAGGATACAGGTATTATTTTTGTCCCCATGGAAGAGAACAGGAAAGAGCACTGTGATCATCTCGACCCTGAGTGAACATCCGTAAACATTCACTACTCATCTGGCGATGAAGCGAAGTGCTTCACTGACGATAATCGCTGGCGCACCTGAACCCGATATTGTTATTCCTATTCGTTGGGGTATTGTTCAAGTTCAGACTAAATATTCCTGCGTTGGTTCCATTATTCCAATTCCCACCGCGCAGGAAACCGCGGTACGCTTTAGTGACTCTCCCCCTTACTTTCGATCATAGACCATTGTGATGACTTCATCCAACCACTGAGCATCTTACCGATCTCATTGATTCTCTCTGCAGTGGTGGTGTACTGCTTGACACTCATGAACTTGAGATCTTTGGTGAGACGGACCAAAATCCGTAAACAATCTAGCTGTTCAGAAATACGTTCTTGGAGGCGATGTCGATCGGGACCGCGAGCATTGTTAGCTTTCAAAATGAGAGTTAGCAATACTACCGAGGTGTGTTCTATTTCTCTGCCCAGAACTTGCTTATGAAACTTGGGGATTCTATTCACCAATGGGTATAAATGAACGATCAGATCGTAGCTTTTTTGGTAGATCAGCAACTGCTCGGACATAACGTTGCCCAGTATAGTAATAATTCTCGATTGTCAAAAGTAATGTGGACAACAATGAGAACAAATTGGAGATGAAATACTAGTTGAAACGGCCCGTTTAGGTGCTCAGGCTTTCTTCTCTGGAAGAAAACTGGTATAATTGCTGTTTGTCGCTACGGATCGTGTTCGTAGTTAAGGCAAATTTGCTTGATATTGCCTGACTGAGCGCCAAATAAACGATCCTCCGCGCGGGGTAGTGTACGGTGCACGTGGGGCTCATAATCCCACAGGCCGGGTTCGACTCCCGGCCCCGCAACATT
>JACFOI010000017.1 GCA_019454415.1 Patescibacteria group bacterium
AGTAACCGCCTGATAAGTTAGCGCGCAGTGCCGTCTCTTCCAGATTCTTTAAGATTAGTTGAGCTGCTGCGGGGTGAGACTTACAGTACTTGACGACACTGTCCAGCGGAATAGCTTCAAAGGTACTGCCGTCGCTGCGAGGAACTTCTTCTTCACCCACCTCCTCGGTTAAGAAACGATGGACGTTCAGCTCGACACCAGTTAGCTTGCCGACAGGTTGTTCATCGAGTTCGACCAGAAAGTACTTCCAATCCGGGAAAAGGAGGCCTTCTTTTTTATCACTCCGGACAAACTTAAAGTAGCGGCGGTGGACAAGATTAAGAATCGTTGCCGTAAATGATTTGGGAGTCAGGCTCTTGCGGGCAGACAGCAGCTGCTCGACTTGCGCTGGTGAAAGCTCGCTGGGTGGTTCCCAGAGTGTACCGCTTTGGTTGATCTTGGGCAGTGGTTTTTCTTTGTGATTTCTCCAGAAGTCAAGGAATGATTTGACAAAAAAGACCAACGTGGCGATCACAAAAGCGATGTTTGCTCCGCCGAAAAAAATCGCAATCTTCTGTTGTTGTTGTACTTTGGCAATAGTGTCTTGAATGTATTGATTTTCCTGTTGCTGGATTTGCGCCTTGGTCAGACTGCCCGGTGCACCGGCATTTTCATTAAAAACAGTCTTGGGTAGTACGACTCTTCCCTCAAAGAAAGTTTCACTGGGGAGTCGAGCCAGCTGGAAGGTGACGTCTTCAGCACTCGGGATGCTGACCACTCCTGAGGTAGGTCCGTGGGCCCAAGCTTGGATGTCATCTCCGGGGATGTTCTGAGGTAAGCGCAGGTCAACACGAATATTGGACTGTGGCTCTTCCCACTCGTCTCCCACCCACTGCCAGTAGAGCTCGGCAACGTCACGTTGCAGGGTGACGGCATTATCGACAGTGTACTTGAGGGTAAAGGCTTTGGAGCCGCCATTGCTTTCATAAAACCACTTGATGTAGTACTGGTCTGCTTCATCTTTGACATAGAAACTATTGACTCGATCTGAGGGTGCCTCGTTCTCAGCTGCTTCGGTGTTTTGCTGATAGCAGGTCGTCTCGTCACAGAGACGAAAGTTACTTAATGTGTACGGAGCTGTCCGTCCAGTTCCGGAAGTAGAGTCCGGCTGTTTCTTAATTGTCTGGTAAGCGAAACTAAAACTGCCGTCAAAATCGTATCTCCGTGTTTCCTCCACACTCATAGCGCCGGTGGGCAGAATTGTGGCCGTGATGTCGACAGCATCAATATCATAGGACTTCGCGACGGCTGGTTGGGCACTGAGTCCAAGCATACCGAGCACGGCCAAAAAGCCGACAAAAAAACGCGCTAATTGCTTCATAGCTTTCCCTTTATTTTTTAAGCATCGAGAAGACGATGCCCACAATAATGCCGATGACGATTAAGTTTGACAGGCCGGCAATGGCAATAAAACCAAGAACCGAGAGGACCCAGAGGACGAACAGAACGCCGGCAATTTCCCGGAATGGGCTCGGCAGGATCCCGATTGCCCACAAAATAAGCATGAAGATCAGGACGTTCAGTAACGTGATTGGTTCACCGTTAATCCGGAAAAGGACAAAGTTAGGTAACGTAAAACCGGGAATCTCAATCAATCCCGTAATCAGAAAAATAACGAGTAAAACTAAAACGACTTCAATCATGGTGCCTCCTTACAGTCTTGTCTACACATCCTGACGAAGCAACTTCTGGACTTGGGCATGGAGTTCGGGGGCAGCTGCGCAGTAGGTAAAGTTTTGCTGAGCCTTGGTCAAAGGCTGAGTGTAGTCCATGCGTTCTCCGTCAAAACTAGTGTACACCCCACCTGCCTCTTCAATCACGATCTGTTGAGCAACATTATCCCAAATCTTGCTCGTCCGATTCAAGGCAGCTCCATACTTACCGGTCACTAACATGGCAATATCAAAGACACTGTTGCTGCTGCGGAGGTTGCGAATGCCGAGGACGAGCTTCGCAAGGGTCTGGCACTCTTCCAAAGTAAGACTGGGATCCTCCTGGTGGCCATCAATGCCATAGGCCACTAAGCAAGAGAGAAGATCTTTTTGTGCAGTGACGTGGATTGGCTGCCCGTTACAGGTGGCTCCTTTCCCCTTCTCGGCGACATAGATCTGGGAAAATGCAGGAAGAGCTAGACCTCCCGCAATCGGAAGGTCATCCTCGAGCAGCCCAATCATAATGCCGTAGGTAGGGATACCGTTGGCAAAGTTGCTAGTGCCGTCAATCGGATCGACCACCCAGGTGAAGCGGGAGTGTTTATCGATGATACCGGCTTCTTCGTCAATGATGTTATGGTCAGCAAAGCTCTGTTGGATTGCGGCGATAATGGTCCGGCCAATTTCCAGATCTGTCTCGGTAAGAACTTGATTATTATCGCCAGCTTTGGAAGTACCGGAGACTCGCCCGAATTGGCGCGAAGCTATCTCGATGGTCTGTTGGAGAGTGTTCCTCAAGAAATCGGTGTACATGTTGTCTTCGATCTTACACTACCTGAATAGATTCCAGCAGCCCTTTCTCCCTCAGACAGCGGTCTGCTTCAGGATTCCGATCACAGCTCTTGTTTGATAATCAAACTCAGTTTCCTGCATTGCAGTTTTGCTGTTTGGTTCTTCTCCCCATGAATAACCCCAGGCCGTATCTTCTTTGCTCTTGTTCTCGATCAAAGAATAACCCGGATACATCTTCTCTTCCTCTTCCGTGCTCAACGTCTGAAGTGCCTCTTGGCGCGGGTCGTCAACCACAAAGTACTTGGGGCCAGCACCTTCCCTCCCTTCGGCCTCAGCGACGATCGTTTGGATCGCGCTAGCTGCTCCACCTTTTGCCAACAAGCCATAGTCACCCTGGATGGATAGTTCATCAAGTAAAGACTGTAACTCCTGAAGGGAATCTATACGCCCTGCACGGAAGTGCACTACTGTCACTTCACTTCCCAAACGGATGTTGAGGTCTGCGCCTGCTCCCTGGACGTTGATTTCGATATTTTCTGGCGGGACTCCGATTTTTTCTAAGTGGGCGATCATCTGCACTGCCGGTCTCACTGATTGCCAGAGAGTTAATACGCCGATCCGTTCGGTATTAGGATCTACAGCAGCCCGCATTTCTTCCACGGTCGAGTAGGTTTCACTCCGGTCGTCTTTCATGCCGTCTTTTGCCAAAAAAGGATGGGAATCTACCAGCACAATTCTGTTGGAGCCTGAAACCAGTAAAGCAGTGAGTAAATCTCCCCCTGAGCCGATATAGACCAGAGGAAGTTCACTCGCATTTGGTAGGGCTTCTTTTAACTTTCTTTTTATCTCAGTGGAGAAAAGGAGATTTGCTTTTTCAATTGCGGAAAGCCGGGGCAGTTGGCTTTCGACTTGTGGCATTGTTTCTATCGGCATTTGTCCATGCTATCACAAGGAGGGATATCGACCAATGTCGGGGAGACAGGACTCGAACCTGCGGCCTCACGCTCCCAAAGCGCGCACTCTAGCCATCTGAGCTACTCCCCGGTTATAAAGGTGTGCCGAAGGTGGGACTCGAACCCACACGCTGTTGAAGGCATCAGATTTTAAGTCTGACGTGTCTACCATTTCACCACTTCGGCGATGTGTTCACTTGGGGCAAACTACTGATGCACCTTGTCCGACACAACGCGTAATTATACATGATCTGGATCTTTTTCGGGTTTCTACTTCTGGTACACAGAGGGAGTGACAGGAAGGTCAATTTATACAGAACATGGTACAATTCCAGGTGTACAGCAGTCTGCGGGATTAGTTCACCGGTAGAATGACTCCCTTCCAAGGAGTAGAAGAGGGTTCGATTCCCTTATCCCGCTCAAAATATCGAGTGCAGTGGGCAGCTATGAAATCAACACCGCTACACCCCACCCAAGTCGCCCTAACAGGACTTCTGTTTGCACTTCCTTTCATCTTGGCGAACTTTGTAGTAGCGCTCCAGCTCCAACCACTCTATACCTGGTTGGGTTCTGTTGAAACTCTGCAGCGAACGCCCGTCCTACCACTGTTACTGCTTCTCCTCTTCCCGGTTGGAGCATTTGTGGCTGCCCGCCCGCTGTTGGAAAAAGACTCCAAAGGAAAGAGGCAGTTCTATATCCTCAACGCTGCGCTTGCCACGACACTGATTGTGCTTTTTGTGGTTATGTTTAGTGCTTTAGGAGAAGAAATATATAGATGCGAGGTGTTACACATTCCCAACTGTGATTAACAAACTATGACAACTTCATCTGCTAATACGCTCACTGTCGATCAGTATATTCAAAACTTTCCAACGGAAGTCCAAGAGATTCTGCAAAAGATCCGTCGGATTGGTAAAGAAGTTGCTCCTGGTGTGACGGAGAAAGTCAGCTACGGCGTTCTCAGTTTACGAATCCAAAGCGGAGCCTTTGCCTACTATGGCGGGTATAAACAACATGTCAGTGTCTACCCTATTCCGCCTGGGCCGACAGCCTTTGCCAAAAAAATTGCACCGTATATCAAAGGGAAAGGCACCCTTCAGTTCCCGCTCGATACACCTATCCCGTTTGATTTGATCAAAGAAGTTTTTCAGCTCCTCTATAAGGCGAGACTCGAGAGAACAAAAGCGAAAAAATAAGCCAGCGTCATACTTTTCTATGAATCGGATTGTGATTGTCGCAACGATCTTTTTTGGAATCGCGGCCGTATTAACCGCAGCTTTACTGTTGAAGGGCCTAGTAGTGGGTCAGCCTGTGTCGACCACTACTCCTTCACCAAGCCCAACCGTGAGTCCTCTCAGTCAGCTCCTCACCGAGTCGCCGCTGGCGACACTTCCTACCTCGCAACCCTCTCCCGCGCCGTTACCTCAGCAGAAGACTCTTCCTGGTGGCACCCAAGTTTTCCAAACCTTCAATAACTGCGGCCCAGCGGCACTGAGTATGGCCTTGTCCCACTACGGTATCACCGTCAGCCAACAGCAGCTGGGACAACAGCTTCGTCCCTACCAGCATCCACGCGGCGACAATGATGACAAGTCGGTAACCCTCGACGAGGTGGCAGCCAAAGCCCGGGAGTACGGCTTGCTGGCGTACCATCGCCCGGCCGGTGATATGGAGTTGGTCAAACGATTTATTGCACTGGACATTCCAGTTTTGACCCGCACTTGGTTACATGCCGGTGAGGATATTGGTCACTTCCGATTGATCAAGGGATATGACGATGACAGCCTTCAGCTTATCCAGGATGACTCTCTGCAGGGGGCTAACTTGCGCTACAACTACGCCGACTTCCTGGATCTGTGGCGGGCGTTTAACTATGAGTTTGTGGTGTTAGTGCCTCCGGAAAAACAGGCAGAGGCTGAATCAATCCTGGGGGAGCTACTGGACGAACGGCAAGCTTGGCAGAAAAGTTTAGGGTTAGCTGAGGCGGCACTCCAGGAAAATCCCGATGACCTCTATGCTGGCTTTAATAAATCAGTGGCGCTCTATCATTTGAATGACTACACTGGGTCTACCCAAGCCTTTGCCACCATCGAGTCTCGTCTGCCATCACGGATGTTGTGGTACCAACTTGAGCCGGTCCTCTCGTACTTGAAACTTGGTGACACTCAGAAAGTTCTAGAGATTGCCGACAAAATCCTTGCCAACCAGAACAGGGCCTACTCCGAGCTGTACTTCTTGAAGGGTGTGATTTCCCAACAGCAGAGTGACCAATCAGCTGCGGAGGAGGCATTCCGCTTGGCGAACTTCTATAACACGACCGGATCTTGGAAAGCCAACCTGCCTGAGACCTGGTGACGACGTGTTGGTGGAGATCGCTGTAGTCACTCTGCAAGCAGCGACAGAAGCTCTTTGTTCGTCTCGATACCCTTTTTGAACATCGAGACTGACATCTTTTCATTGGGCGAGTGAAGGCCATCGTCGGGTAAGCCATAGCCCATCAAGACACTATCCATGTTGAGAAGCGTTTTGAGAGTGGCTGTGATCGGAATCGAGCCGCCGGAGAGCTGATAGAGCGGTTTTTTGCCAAAAACTTTTTTGTAGGCGAGCTCCGCTTTCTTAAAGAACTTATTGTCACGATCCATCAGGATTGGCTCGCCGCTGGAAAGATGGTGGACATCTACGTCGACTCCATCAGGTGCCAGCGAGAGCACATATCGCTCGAATCGTTGGAAGATATGATCGGCTGATTGATACGGGACAAGCCGCATCGAGACTTTAGCGTGGGCTTCAGCAGGAATGATTGTTTTGGCGCCTTCACCTGAGTAGCCGCCCCAAACCCCGTGGACATCCAGGGTAGGCCTGGCCCCGGCTCGTGCTGCTGGTGAGTAGACGACCTCCCCCACCACCGCTTTGGCACCTGTCTCGCGCATGATCTGTTCTTCATTAAATGGTGACTCGGCAAGCTCCAGCGCCTCTTCTCTGCTGAGCTCCCGTACTCGATCATAGAAACCGGGGATGGTTACCAAATGCCGTTCATCTTTGAGTTGGGACAGAATCTTGGCTAAAACTTCCAGCGGGTTATACACATTCCCGCCGTAGATGCCACTGTGCACGTCGCGCGGGAAGGTGTGAACGCTGATTTCGGCGTAGACGATCCCTCGCAGGCCATAGTCGATCAACGGCTGATCTTCAGACAAACAGTGACTGTCGGAAATAAAACAGATATCTGCCTGCAGCAGACTTTGATTTTCACCGATGAACTCTACTAAGTTATGAGTAGCGACTTCTTCTTCACCTTCGATCAGAAACTTGATGTTGGCGGGCAGCGTCTTGTGCTCTTCCAACCAATCACCAACTGCGGCAATCCAGGTATAAAGTTGACCTTTGTCATCAGCCACTCCACGAGCGTAGATGTTACTGCCTCGTATCTCCGGATCGAATGGTTTGGTTGTCCACTCCCGCAGAGGATCTGGTGACTGAACATCATAGTGGCCGTAGATCAATACTGTAGGTTTATCCGGACCGGCGTGGAGGTGCTCGGCATAGACCAAGGGATGACCACCTGTGGGCAGGATCTCGCTCATAAAGCCGATCTTTTCAAAGGCATGCTTCAACCACTTACAAGCTTTCATCATGTCTTCAGCGTGCTCAGATTGGCCGGAGATAGTGGGAATCCGCAACAGCTCAAAGAGGGCAAGAAGGTGGTGATCGATGGGCATATCTTTCTGTGAACAGTGTACATCACTGGTGGGCTAGCTTCATCTGTAATGAGTAGATCTCGATAAAACCAGCGCTGGCATTGACGTTAAAGGCATACCCTTCTGAGTTGTTAAAAGAGGTATGGCTCAGGCCAAACGGAGATTCCAGGGTGATCACTGTCGTAGTTCCCTTGAAGAGCTTGATGCTAACCTGACCAGTCACTTTCTGGTTGACGAACTCATTAAAAGCATTGAGTGCTTGCATGATCGGGTCGTACCAGAGTGCTCCGTAGCACAGATAGCCCCACTTGATATCCAACTGGGCTTTCAGCTCATTGAGCTGCCGCGTGCAGACGTACTTTTCCAGTGCTTTATGCGCCTCAATAATCACGTGTGCACCAGGAAGTTCGTAGACGCCGCCATTTTTCAGACCGATCAATCTGTCCTCCATCATGTGCGTGACACCGACGCCGTGTTTGCCGGCAAGGGTGTTCAGCTTCATGATCAACTGGGCGAGTGACATTTTTTTGCCGTTAAGAGCCACCGGTAAGCCTGCATGGAACTCCAGCTGTACAACTTCTGCCTGGTCCGGTGCGTCCTTTGCTAGAGTATAGGTGGTCAGGAACTTCTCAACCGGTGAGACTACTCCCGGCTCCTCGATCTCTCCACCCTCCCAGGTCATCCCCCACATGTTGTCATCAACGCTGTACGGAAAGTCGATCGAAGCCGGCACCGGAATGCCATGCGTTTTGGCATAGGCGATCTCTTCATTCCGGTCCATGGCCCACTCCCGGACGGGCGCGATGATTTTGATGGTCGGATTGAGGGTCAACGCATAGCCCTCAATTCTGACTTGGTCGTTGCCTTTGCCGGTGCAGCCGTGCGCGATGCAGTCGGCCTGTTCCTGCGCTGCAATCTCGACTGCCTTTTTGGCCAGAATAGCCCGGCCCATTGGTGTCGACAGGTGGTAGTCGCCTTGATAGCTGGCGTTGGCTTTAATACCCAGAGCCAGAAAGTCGTTGGCAAACTCTTCTTTAACGTCGAGGGTGATGGCTTTGACCGCGCCGAGCTTCAGTGCTTTTTGTTTGATGGCCACCAAGTCATCTTTTTGTTGGCCAATATCAAGCGTCAAAGCGACCACCTCTGCGTGATAGTGGTCCTGAATCCACTTGAGCATGACGCTGGTGTCGAGCCCGCCTGAATACAGCAGCAGCACCTTTTTGACACTGCCGACTTCCGCTTCATAAGAAGCAACTTTTTTATAGCCTGTATGTTTGTGCATACATTCCTTTCCTGGAAAGAAGCTGATTAATGCTGGTCTGATACTTCTTTCGCTCTTGTGTAAAGATGGTTTTTTCTTGTTGAAGCTGATTGATCAGGGGGATGAGCTCGCCCTGTTTAGTATCAGTGAGCTGCTGGGTACAGGATTCGACGAACGCGGCAAACTCCAGCTGTGAGTAAGCCTGGCCAGCCTGCCGGTATGCTTCACGAAACGGGACATTTTGTTTGACCAACTCCAGGGCATAGTGCGTCGCAAACAGCTCCGCAGAGAGCGCCCCTTGTAGACGCTCAGGGTTAACGGTCAGCCCAGCCACACAGAGCGTGGTGACTTCCAGGCAGTCAGCGGTGAGAGTCAGGCTCTCAAACAGCGGCTTTTTGCTGTCTTGAAGATCCCGGTTATAACCAGACATCAGGTTGGAGCTGAGTCCGACCAACTGAGTGTAGTTGCCGAGGAGCAGATGAACTTTACTCCGAAGTAGCTCAGCCACGTCGACGTTCTTTTTCTGGGGCATGATGCTGCTGCCAGAGCACAGCTCAGCGGCGACGCTCAGGAAGCCAAACTCTGTTGTCGTAAAAAGGAGAAGGTCAGTCGCAAACTTGTTGAGGTCTTGCAGGACGGTAATCAGCGCTGCCACCACCGCAGCCTCGATCTTGCCTCGGGAGTTCTGACAGTACAGCGGATTAGGCTGGACTTTAGCGAAGCCAAGCAGCTGGGCAGTCAGTTCTTTGTTCAGCGGCAGGGGCACCCCGTAACCGGCAGCCGACCCCAGTGGTGACTGATTGTTTAAGGTATAAGCAGTTTTGAGAAAAGTCAGGTCATCCAGCAGTCCGGCCAAAAATGCGCCGGACCAAAGACCAAGCGTCGAAGGCATCGCCTTCTGCATGTGGGTGTAGCCAGGCATCAGCACGTTCGGGTGTTGATCGGCAAAGCTGGCAAATGCTTCCGCGCATGCCAGGAGCTCTTCCCAGATCGTAAGAAGCTGTTCCTTGGTGTAAAGCCGAATAGCGGTCAATACCTGATCATTCCGAGATCGGCCAGTGTGAATTTTCTTGCCGACTTCACCCAAGGACTCTGTCAGGTAGTTTTCCAGCTTGGAGTGAATGTCTTCTTCACCCAGTTGGAGGGTGAACTGCCCCTTTTTCTCCAAGGTCAGAACGTTCAGAAGCGAGGTGCGCAGTTGGCTAAGCTCCGTGCCAGAGAGGAGGCCAATCTGATGAAGCCCCTGCGCATGAGCCAGTGATCCCAGCACGTCATACTTGACCAGCCGTTGGTCAAGGAGTAAGTCACCGTGAGTCTCAAACGCCTCGATGGTGTGGTTCAGTGTCCAGTTTTTCTGCCACAGTTTTTGCATAAAAAAACGCCCCTTCTGCTCCCCAGCTCTTTGGCTGAGAAACAAAAGGGGCGTCTCCTCTGAAACGCGGTACCACCCTCGTTCTTTTCCTCACTGGTACAAAAAATCCTCCGGTTGCGGAGGAGACATCAGACAGAGTGAGAAAAACTCTTGATCAGTGCTCCGTTGCCGACACACTTTGTCGTATTTTACGGTGGACTTCCGTCGTGCTTGTTTTGCCTGGTTCTGCCGGGGCAGTTCCTGACAAATTTCTGACACGCAGCTCGTCTATTGCGATAGACTCGAATGCTTTTACTCTTAACTTGTTGCAAGTATTTTACCATACCCCCTTCGGGGTTCAAAAAAGACAAGAATTTCTCTTCTTTGAACCCAGGCGCACAGCGTCTGGGTGGGGAACGATGTTGAGCTTTCATCTCCCACCGCCTTTAGGGGGCGTTGGGATGATTCTGATTGTTTCGGCGAGGGCGGCGACGGTTAAGCAGAATAAAGATGACTGCGATCACCACAGCTGCCCCACTGACGAGGCATTGAGTGCCGTTCAGGGAACCGAACACTGCTTCCCACGCGCTCCGGATTGCTGCCCAGAGCATCGGGGCAATCAGGATGAGGGCAATGATGCCCGCCACCCACTGCCCCCATGCAGGAATGTTAGTGGTGCGAACCAGCCACGAGGCGTGGTCGTCATCCATGACGAGAGCCAGCGCGATAAAAGTCACGCCGACCACGACAGCGCTGATAACCAGCGTTTTGTCATCGGTGAACCACCGGATGACAAATAGGGCGATGCCGATAACCCATAGGGCAAAAATCGTCCGAACCCAGTTCATGAGCTTACTCCTTGAATAGCCGGCAAGGCCGGCGAATGATCAAAAACCGCAACAAGTTGGGTACCGCGAGTCAACAAAGGCAAGCCATACCCACTTTGTTGCGGTCATGTCCGCAAAAAATGCTGCTCAGAGTCTTAAAACTCAATACGTTTCTTCTTCAGAAACTGTGCGCTTGTTAAGGTGCAGAAGGACGAGTTTTAGGCAAGTCACTCCTGTTGCTCTTGAGCCGACTGGCCGCGTGACTTCCCGAAATGGAGAGGCGTGACTTGTCAGTCAAAAGCTATCTAAATGTATCAGAAAGCCACCAGAAAGTCAATATTATAGGATATATCTTGGCTCACTGCTTCTTCTGGCTGACCACCTTGGTTGAGAGGGAAGCACTCCGGTCCAAAAGCCCTCCTGACGGAGAGCCGGATATTCTCAGTACAGATACGGGACTGGAATGCTTCCCGGATATTGGCCAGTCTTAAATGGCCGAGGAGCTGGACACCTAGAAGCTGAAGACTAGGCCGCTTTGTTGGCTGCCTTGATAGTCAGCTTCTTAGGCTTTGAGGCCTCAGCTTTCTTAAAGGTGACAGTGACGACGCCATCTTCTAATTGAACCTCCGGCTCGGCTGTGTGGTCGAGCATGCCTGGAATCGCTATTTTGTAGGAGTAGCTCCAAGAAGACTTGCTGTAGTGCTTCTTCGACTGGTCGTCTTTCTCTTCGGTCTTCTCGGCCTTAATCCAGAGGACTCCTTTTTCAAATGTTAAATCGATACCGTCTTTCGGGACCCCGGCGACATTGGCGCGGACAACGACGTCATTCTCAGTCTCATACACATCCAGGTTGTTGGAGTTCGGGAAAAATTGGGCGAGGTCATCTTCCCATTCTTCCGGCCACCGGCTCCAGATTCTAGAGAGTGCAGGGTTCCATGGTATGATTGCCATATATATCTCCTTTCTGATCAAATCAGATCAAAATATATATAATTGAGCGACAAATTTGCCCGATAATTCGGGTAATTTTCGTCTAGCACTAAATTAGCAGTCATATGACTTATTTGCTAAAATATCTCACAGTTAGCAGAATTTGTCAACGATTGATAAAGGCTCTCCCGCCGCTGTCAAGGCTTTTCTTTCCTTTTCCTTACCGGCCACGTACAATCTCTATTCATGAACATGCTCCAAGCCTTACTCCTCGGTGTTATCGAAGGAGTGACCGAGTTTTTGCCTGTCTCCTCTACCTTTCACCTCCTGATTTCCACCCGCCTGCTAGGACTCCCCCAGACAGAGTTCTCCAAGTTCTTTGACGTCTTTATTCAAGCTGGGGCGATTCTGGCAGTTTTTGTCCTGTTTGCCAGAGAGTGGTTCACTCATCTGGATATGCTCAAGAAAGTGGCCGTCTCTTTTATCCCTACTGCAGTCGTGGGCTTTCTGCTGCACAACGTGATCAAGGATGTCTTCTTTTCCTCTTTCCAGGCGATGGTGATCGTCTTCATGGTGGTAGGTGTACTGTTCTTGGTGATTGAGCAGTGGATCTGTAAGACGGATGACCAGCTGAAAAAAACTATAGCCCAGATGAGTTGGATGCAGGCCGTGCTGATCGGTTTGGCACAGGCATTGGCGATCATGCCTGGAGTGTCGCGGGCGGGGGCGGTGATTATTGCGATGTTACTGCTGGGCTTTAACCGAGAGGATGCTGCCAAGTACTCCTTTACCCTGGCTGTGCCGACCATCTTGGCTGCGGCCGCGCTTGATCTTCTCAAGTCCCGGGATATCCTCTTCCAGACTGGGGGGGCTGATGTCGCTCTGCTGCTGGCAGGAACAGTGGCGGCATTTGTCAGTGCTTTCATTGTGGTCAAGTGGTTTATTCACTTCCTGCGGACGCAAACCTTCCGTCTGTTTGGCTGGTACCGGCTAGTGGTAGGGGCCGTCCTGTTTTGGCTGGTGCGCTAATGTGATAGGCTGTAGCTGTGAAGATTGACGAACTGCCCGCGTTAGCCAACACGATCCGCCGTGATATTATTGAGATGCTTGTCCAGGCTAAATCCGGCCACGCTGCCGGGCCACTGGGCATGGCAGAAGTCTTTACGGCGCTCTACTTTCACGTTCTTCGTCATGACCCCCAGCGCCCCAACTGGCCAGACCGTGATCGCTTGGTTCTGTCCAACGGACACATCTGCCCTGTGCTCTATGCCGCTATGGCGCGAGCTGGCTACTTCCCCATCTCAGAGCTGAAGACTTATCGCCAGCTTGGCAGCCGACTCCAAGGCCATCCAAGTCGATTGGATTTCCCCGGACTGGAAAATTCCAGCGGCCCGCTAGGTCAGGGGTACTCGCAGGCTGTAGGGATGGCGCTGGCCCTGAAGATGGAAGGCCGGACCGCCCAGGTTTACTGCGTTTCGAGCGACGGAGAGCATGACGAAGGACAGGTTTGGGAAGCAGCCATGGCAGCGGCGAAGTACCGGCTGCATAACTTGGCTGTCATCATTGACCGGAACAATATTCAGATCGACGGACATACCGAAGACGTGATGCCACTCGAGTCCTTGCGGGCCAAGTACGAGGCCTTTAACTGGTATGTGATCGAGATTGACGGTCATAATATCCGCGAGATCATCGAGGCCTGTGAGATGGCCAAAGCAGTGTTTGAAAAACCAGTAGCGATTATCGCCCGGACGATCCCCGGTAAGGGTGTGGACTTCATGCAGTGGCGACCGGAGTGGCATGGAAAAGCACCGACGCCGGCCGAAGCACAGAAAGCACTGCGGGAGCTACGCAGCCTGGGTGGACGGGTGAAGCGGGACGAGGACTAACATGGCAGATCGAGATCTAAAACCCACGACAGCCTTACGTGATGGTTTCGGCCAAGCGCTCTTGGAGCTGGGACGGAAGAATCCTAACGTAGTCGTGCTGACGGCTGATTTGGCGGAGTCCACTCGGGCCCATTGGTTTGCCGAGGAGTTTCCGGAGCGTTTTTTTGAACTTGGGGTAGCCGAGCAGAACATGATGGGTATTGCGGCTGGAATGGCGCTGTCGGGCAAGATTCCCTTTGTCTGTAGCTTCGCAGCGTTCAACCCAGGTCGAAACTGGGACCAGCTACGGGTCGGGGTGTGTTACTCCAAGGCCAATGTCAAAGTGATCGGCGGGCACGCTGGCTTTTCTGACGGGGGTGATGGCGGGACACATCAGGCGTTAGAGGATATTGCCATTACCCGCTGTTTACCGAACTTGGCAGTGGTCTCTCCGGCAGATGCCCGTCAAGCCTATCAAGCGGTCTTTGCTGTCGCCGAGCACAAGGGGCCCGTCTACTTGCGGGTTTCGCGGTCAGGTCCTTATCACTTGCCAGGTGTTCGCACTGGTGAGTTTACCCAAGGTAAGTTTGAGTTGGGTAAAGCCCAGGTAGTGAATAAAGGAAAAGACGTCACCTTGGTGGCCACCGGGTTGATGGTGGCTGAGGCGTTGATTGCTGCTGACCAACTCCTCAAAGACGGCATCGATGCTGAGGTGATCAATGTTCATACGATTAAACCATTGGATAAAGAAACTGTAGCCAAATCAGTTGAGAGGACCGGCGCGTTGGTGACGATCGAGGAACATCAACGGGCCGGTGGGCTGGGCAGCGCAGTCCTGGAAGTTCTAGCCGGTGAAGTGAGTGTGCCAGTTGAAGTCTTGGGAGTGGATGACAAGTTCGGGGAGACGGGGCCGCCAGCGGAGCTGGCGGCTAAACACGGCCTGACTGCAGCCAAGATTGTAAAAGCCTCGCATCAAGTTATTCGCCAAAAAAACAGCAAAACGTTTGTCTTCTGCTAGTACGTTTCTTTTACGTCTCCATTGAATCGCTTTGATCTTGTTATAATGCCCAAAATATGCCAACTCCCCAGGAAAGTAACCAACTCCCTTACTTTGGTCCAAACCCTCGCTGGTATGACCAGCTCGTTAGCTTCAGTTTGTCTTGGTTGCCGGAAGCCCGGCGAAAGCAACAAGAGTTGGATCTCAAAACAGGTCCAGTTCCTGAAGCCACATTTATTCCCGCTGGTGTTTTAGATCTAGCTCACGAGTTTCCGACGGTTGAGGATATCTTTCTCTTTTTAAAGGCGGCTGTGCCGGAAGAAGTCTGTGAGGCTTTCCGTGACCGCCAGCTCACGTGGCTCCTCGAATATGCCGCTGAAGATGACGAAGACCTCTCCCCTCTTATTGCGGCTGCCATCACCTGTAGCGTGGGTGGCGCGATCAAAGACGGCGCGTGGCTGGGCCGGCGGGTCGGAAATATCTTTTATCAATACCTGGAGGCGTTGGAAACGATCTACCAGCATCACTGCGGAAAGGAAGTTGACCGTGAAGATCTGGAAGAAGCGAAGCTGCAACGCGACGAGATCGAGTACTTCTGCAGCCAGTTGTTTGGAAATGATCTAAGAATTATCCGTTCCATCCTGGCCAATCATGCGCCAGAAGCGTTCATCTATCGGTGGGAAAAACTAGAGGATGGCAAGATTGTCCTCAACGCTTAGTCCGTTGACCCTATCTTGACTGCTGTTCCATGTCCTAAACCCAGAAACTCCAGCTGTTCGCCCTGACGACTAGGCATTGTCCTTGGCAGCCCAGTAGCTGCTGGCGGAATGGAGAGACTTAAAGGTGCCAGCATCACTCCAGTAGCCCTTCAGTTCTTGCCAACTGAGCTTGCCCTGCTCAATGTAGAAGTTGTTGACTTGGGTAATTTCGAGCTCACCTCGGCCGGCAAAGTTGGGATCACACTGGCGGATGTAGTCAAAGACTTTGTTGTCGTAGATGTACAAGCCAGTCACAGCCATATTTGACTCGGGCTGCTTTGGTTTCTCATCAATCCGAACAATCTTGCTGGAGTCGTTTTTATCGAAGACTGCTACGCCAAATCGTTGAGGATCCGGAACTTCTTTCAGAAAGACTACAGAGCCGTCTTTGAAACCTTGGACAGAGTCTTTGATCGCCGCATCAGTGGTGTTATCTCCCAGGATGACAGCGATCGAGTCACCATCGGCAAAGTCCTCCGCCAGGGCCAACGCATCCGCGATGCCACCGTTGGGTTTCTCTTGGTAGGCGTACTCCAAGTGAGTCACGCCCAACTCTTTGCCATTCTTGAGTACACCTAGGAAATGGCCGACGTGAGGGCCGCTGGTCACAATCAGAATCTCGGTCACTCCGGCATCAACAAGAGTCTGAATCGGATAGAAGACCATCGGCTTGTTGTAGATCGGCAGCAGGTGTTTGTTGGTGACATGTGTAAGTGGATACAGTCTTGTTCCCAAACCACCGGCTAAAATGACACCTTTCATAGGAGTTCCTCCGACTTGGCTATGAGCTCACTGCGTGAGACACCTCATTATACATAGCACCTGAGTACTATATCAGATTACTTCAGAAATACTGTCAGGCGTTCACTTTACTGTTACAGACTTGGCCAGATTGCGTGGCTTATCCGGGTCGTTCCCGAGCAAAAGCGCCATCTCGTAGGCGACTAGTTGGACCGCTACTGCACCGGCAAGGACCGAGAGTAACCCACAGTCGTCTACTGGAATGTGAAGATCAAACGCTGCGCTCGGTTTTGAACTGATGCCGATAATCTGGGCGCCTCTCACCTTCAATTCCAATGCATTGGAAATCGTTGCTTCATACTCTTCTCCTTCAGGTGCAAAAACTAAGCATGGTGTCCCCTGCTCGATCAATGCAATCACACCGTGCTTGAGCTCGCCGCCCGCAAACCCTTCAGCGTGAATATAGGTTACCTCTTTGATCTTGAGGTTGGCTTCCAGAGCAGCTGGGTATGAGTTTCCGCGGCCAATCACAAACAGGTGATCCTTCCGGGTCAGAAGTTCAGCCACTGGCAAGATAGATTGTGTCCGGTAGTGAGGAGTGAGAAGTGTCTGAATCGCAGTGACTGTCCGGCGGAGTTGTGCTTTACCAGTTTCAAGACTGCCTGTTGCTTGATGTGCCAACAGAAACAGAACAGCCACCATAGCGGTGTAGGACTTGGTGGCCAGCACACACTGCTCGGCGCCGGCTGGCAGGAGTACTTTGTGCGTACTGCCCCGCTCCAAGCTCGAACCGACTCGATTGACGATGGCGCCAAACGGAACTTGTCGCTCGGTCAGCTTGGGCAGGTGCTCAACGATATCGATCGTCTCCCCGCTCTGCGAAATAAAGGTCACAAACTGGTTGTGATCAAGCACGTCACGTTGGTAACGAAACTCACTGCCGGGGATGGCGCTGGCAGTTTGGCCGACGATTAGGGGCCAAAAATAGCTGGCACTCAACGCTGCGTGATATGCACTGCCGCAGCCGACGAAGTAAGGCTGGCCACTCAGTTGTTTTGCATAGGAGATGAGTTCTTTTTCAAGTGCACTACCCACTTTTTGCAACACATCAGGCTGTTCATTGATTTCTTTGATCAGGAAGTGCGGATAGTTCCCTTTCTCCAGATCCTGAGGCTGAAACTCCAGAGGCTGCCAGCTGAGCGGCAGCTGTTGGAGTGTTTCGGCATCCCAAAGGTATGCGCCCGTATCTTCCAACACCGCCACCTGGTTATCAGCTAGGTAATAAACTTGGTCCGCATACAGCCCCAGGGCGGATGCATCACTAGCCACATACCACCCGTCTTTGGCTTTACCCAATGCTAAGGGTGAGCCACGGCGGACGACCACTAACTGCTGGTCATCCAACGACAGGAGAACAAAGGCATTCAGTCCACGCAGCCGCAGAAAGACTCGCTGTACTGCCTCTACCAACGGCGCAGACTTTAACTCCTCTTCAACCAGCAAGACAAAGACTTCAGAGTCCGTCTCCGAGCGAAACTGATAGCCTTTTTGCAGTAGTTCAGCCTTAAGCTCTGCAAAGTTCTCGATGATCCCGTTATGGACGACAGCCAGCCTGTTCTTCATGCTCAGGTGAGGGTGGGCGTTTCGCTCGGTCACTCCACCATGAGTCGCCCAACGGGTATGACCGACTGCCAAACTACTAGTTATGTCAGCAGTAGTAAGCTGGGCGTCGCCGATCTTGCCGACGTGTTTCTCAACCACGATTCGTTGCCCACTCTGATCAGTGCCACCCTGGTCGGCCACTGCCACACCCCAACTGTCATAGCCACGATACTCGAGCTGCTTAAGCCCCTGCAGTGTTTTTGAGGCAGCGTCAGTTTGTGTTCCGACATATCCAAAAATGCCACACATAAAACTCCTTTACGAAGTACGATGCGTACAGAACGTAGACATCCGGGTGGATGCCTTCAAAAATAACTGGAAAATAGGAAAAATTGTGATGAGGACAGACTACGCACCAAGGCCCTTTGTGCTTCCCTTTCGAGAAGATTTAAAGCTTGATTGACGACGGTAGTACGCCGGTGGACTCCCGCAGATAACTCTTGTTTGCAAACCTCAAACGACTCTCATCTGAGGCTATTAACAAACAAGGTCCGAACCTTTCACCCCGTTTACAAGAAACTGTCTTCAAGTGAAAGATCCACTCCTCGTCTCCCTGTACAGCTTCTCAGCGAACAGGGCCACACGCTTTTTTTGACGACTGTACCCGAGGCCTCCTTTCTTAGTATCAGTTGTGTTGACGGCCCCATTATACAGACAGTTTTGTGTACAATGGAAAGATATGCGACTCCGGCCTGCCGTTTCGGTGCTTCCGTTTGGGATCCAAATTTTACTTCTGTCTCACTCCCTCTTCTGGATGGCAGCCAATCTGTTGATTCCCTTCTTGAGTATTTTTTTTGTTGATGAGCTCAAGGGCGTTACCATTACCGAAGTTGGGATCTCATCGTTGATCTTCTTCTTGGCGTTTGGGCTCTTGGTGCCGGTGATGGGTTTCTTATCAGACCATATTGAGGGACTAAAAGACGAGGTCTTTTTCCTCATCTTTGGCTACTTTGCCCGCGGTGTGCTGTTCATTTGTTTTGCCTTTGCCACCAACGTCTGGCACCTGTACATGTTCCAGTTTTTCCTTGGTGTCTTCCGGGCAATTGCTGGTCCGGCCGATCGGGTACTCTATGCAAAGTATCTGCCGGGAAAGCAGAGTGCGACACTGTGGGGGGTGGATGAAGCGTTGATTAACATCTCTGCCGCGTTCGGTGCTGGCGTGGGTGGCTACTTTATTGCCTTATATGGTTTCCGAATGATGTTAGTCCTGACAGGAGTATTGACGATAGCTGCCGCATTTATCAATCTGCCCCTCTTGGAAAGGGCCAGATCAAAACGGAGACACTGGTTCCTGCCGTTCTAAAAACCGCTAGTCAAACACCCTTTTCTATTTCATAATGAATGAAGATGCCCAATAAACTCCATTTGGTGGTCTTTGCTTTTTTGGCCAGTTTTTTAGCCGTCATCGCGGTTTTTCTGGAAAGTACCCGGACCTCGCCAGCGGTAGCTGATCAGGATCCCATCAATCCATTGGCACTTTCCGGTGAGTTTAATCCGACCAATGTGTATGGGGAGTTCCACGGAAGCACTGTGGCTTCTTCCGAAGTCTCAGTTCCCTTAGCGGACGCCCACGTTCTGGGAGAGACCGACACGACTGCGCAAAAACGGATCGAGGTCGATCTCACCACCCAGCGTCTCTATGCCTACGAGGGTGACCAAAAAGTATTTGACTTTTTAATCTCTTCCGGCAAGTGGGGACGGACGCCGACAGGGACTTTTACCATTTGGGGAAAGTTCCGATATACCAAGATGTCCGGTGGCAGTAAAGAAAAAGGAACGTACTACTACCTCCCCAACGTTCCATATGTGATGTTCTTCAGTAATAACGAAATCGAGGCGGCGCGGGGGTTCAGTATTCATGGCACGTATTGGCACAACAACTTCGGAACACCGATGAGTCATGGTTGTATCAATATGAAGACGGAAGAAGTTGCGCTCCTGTATGACTGGGCTACACCCAATACTGGTGACCAGAAGTCAATCCGAGCGAGCGCCGAGAATCCCGGGACCAAAGTCATTATCTACGGTGAAGCTCCCCTCTAAGAGTGGTACACTGGTGCCTTATGCCAGTTCAACCACTCAATGAAACATGCCCGCTTTGCGGCTCATCCTTAGTCCTTCAGGTCACTCGCACCGGTAAACGGTTGAAGAAGTGCAGTACCAGCAAGTGGGATAAAGAAAACATGGTCGCCACCGGCTGCACCTACATAGAGTGGCTGGGGAACGAGGTCAAAGAGCTAGACGAGCTCTGCCCACAGTGCGGCCAGAAGCTGGTTTTCGTGACTACCAGCAAGGGCAAGAAGATGAAGAAGTGTTCAACGGCGGGATGGAATGCAGAGTTCCGCCAGCCCACTGGTTGTACCTACATCCAGTGGATAAATGATCGCTGATGCGAGAAAATCAAAACAGATGTCAAGCCGCCCGCTTTTCCAACGACAATACCCCCTTCCTGCCGGCTTTGATGGTGCTCCGGTCCAGCTGCCGCTGACCAATGTTTTTCACATGCCGGGCCAGGCTGCGGCAGTTCGCTTTTTTGACCCTGACTCTGATGACGACCTCTATGCCATGCGGGAAATTCTGGGAGGAAAACAGTCGCGGCGTTGGCTCGACGACGCCACCAGCCTCTCCCGTACGGAGTACCGGGAGTGGGCAGGGACCGCGACGCCATTTTCGTACCTGTTTGCCGTCTTAGATGCCCGCCTGACCGACCCTGAAGAGATGCGGCAGATCCGCGGTTTTGTCTGGATCTACTCGGAGCGGGAGGAAAAGATTCGCTTTAGTCGACTACAGCGGATTGGTGTCATTCCGCCCTCTACTCGACAGCGCTACCTGCTGGAGGTCAGCTTTGCCGTGCGTCCGTCCACGGATGGCGTCCAGCTCGGCTCGGGGCTGATGTCCAGCGCATTACGGCTTTCTTGCCTGCAGGTCCAGATGCTCCTCCAAACTCACCCAGACGAGCCGGAAGTGGAGATTCTAGCCTTTACCAACCCCGAAAACTTGCCCAGCCAGCGGACTCTGGAAGCTGCTGGTTTTGTCAAAAAGACGACCGTCAAGTACAGCTGGGACTCACCCGAGGATACCTTCTTTTACATGCTCAGTTGGCAGCTGCTCAACCAGAAAGTTCGGCAGAAGCTACTCGAGGTCTACCAGGCGAACGACTAGCTTGACGCTGCTGTATAATCCCTTTGTTTTAGCTAGAAGATTGAAATATACAGCTTTTATGGCAAGTTCCCGAAGAGCCGCTCACTCCTCCACTCAACTGATTCAGTTGCCCGTCGTCATGCAACAGACTGAGTCTCACTGTGGACCGGCGGTATTAGAGATGCTGTTGGCCTACCTCCACGAGCAGGTTTCACAAGACCAGATTGTTGAAGCTGCACGGGTACGGCGACGAATCGCCAAACACGGAGCTCGTCCCGCTCATTTAGCTCGGGCGGTCAGAGAACTGGCTCCTCAGTACCAATTTTGGATGAAGGAACATACGACTAAAGGGGACCTGGAAACTATTGTCCGCAAACATCACTGGCCAGTAGCTATTAATTGGCAGGGATTGTTTTACAACAGCATCGAAGAAGAAAAGAAAAAACGTCGCAACCGAAAAAAGACGGACGCTGATCGCGGCCACTACAGTGTGGTTGTCGGCGTCAGCCGCGCGCGCAACAAGATTGTGATTGCTGATCCGTATGGGGAGTACTCAAAACAGCCGCGCCAGTTTTCATTAGGCTGGTTTGAACGACGCTGGTGGGATGCCGACTGCGAGAAAAATCCGGAGACTGGTCAGGAAGACGAGATCAAAACCCACCGACTGATTTTTATTGTAGTACCCAAGGATGAAACCTTCCCGGAAGAGTTGGGAATGGTGCGGGTGTAGTTGTGGGTGGTATACCAGATTCGAACTGGCGACCTCGTCTTCCACAGAGACGCGCTCTAAACCGACTGAGCTAATACCACCATTTAATTGCTTTGTATCTTTTTTTTAAAATTTAACTCAAAATCCTCGTCATGATGAATCAGGTAGTGACAGTTTAAACATACCCAACTTAAGTTAGACTTTGTATTATTTTTCCGGTTATGGTCGAGATGATGAACAGCTAATACCCGTATATCATCGACTCCGCAGGCTATGCATGCAGGTACTTTTCCAGTCCTCAACAGGATTTTTCTATAAGCATTAATACCTGATTGCCAATTCGGGTGTTTCTCTTCAATAAAGTAATGATTTCTCCATTTAGTTTGACAAGACTTGCTGCAGAAGAAACTACCACTTTTCGAGTGTTTGATTTGTGCAAGTGATCTATAGAGTTCTTTCCTGCAAACAGCACATTTGACTCTTTTCCCTTCCAGTCGCGCCTTATTTCGACATTGAACTGAGCAATACTTTCCCCATCCCAGCTTTTGGTGACTAGGTTTTACATAAAAGCTATTGCGACATAGTTGACAGCGCACTATTGGCACACTTGCAATTCTAAAGACAAACAACACTTTGTTAAAGAACCATTCTCTGTAGAGCACAGCGCTCTAACCAGCTGAGCTACTACCACCATCTGACGTCGCTGTATTATACAGTGTCTTGATGTGTTCGCCTATCCACAGCCTGGTATAATCCCAGGCGATGCCACGACGAAGCAAAGAACTCCCAGATGAGGAGCACGAGTCCCTAGAAAACGAGGCTCTTCAAACCGATGAGCTTTTTTCGACGGTCTTTTGGTCGGTAGTAACAGATCTCCCTTCGGGTGACAAGGAAGTAGCCGATGAGGAAGACCAGGAAGTACTTGGGCTGCTGGATGAGCCTGATGATCTGACAAATGAAGACGTGCCGGAGTTTGAAGACGACGACTTTGACGTGCTCGATCAACACGTGGTGGATGATGACCCGGTTGGTCTGTACTTCAAGCAGATGAGCCGGACTCCTCTGCTGACAGCGCAGGAAGAGATTGATCTGGCCCAACGCATTGAAGCTGGGGAAGTTGATCCTTCTCTGGCTGATGACGCTGCGCTGGCCGTCGAACACATGGCTCGGGCCAATACCCGTCTGGTGGTCAGTATTGCCAAGCGGTACATCGGGCGCGGCCTTCCCTTTCTGGACTTAATTCAAGAAGGCAACGTCGGACTGATGCGGGCAGTTCGCAAGTACGACTGGCAACGAGGTAACCGCTTCTCTACCTATGCTACCTGGTGGATTCGTCAAGCGATTACCCGGGCAGTCTCACAGAAAGTCCGGGTGATCCGGATTCCTCTTCATCAGGAAGAGAGGCTGACGCGCATTTATCGTTTTTTCCGAGACTACTATCAAGAGTATCAACGTCAGCCAGAAATAGAGACAGTTGCGGCAGAGTTGGGGATGGACCAGTACACAGTCCTGGAACTCCTCAGAGCCAGTCAACATGAGCTTAGCCTCGAGGCTTCGGCAAGCGATGATGGCGGTGACGACGAGCGGACACTCTTGGATACTGTTACTAGCGATACCGAACCAAGTCCAGAGGAAGCCTATGGTGCAGTGGATGACAGGGAGCGGATTAATAAGGCTCTCAAGCATCTGATCCCCCGCCATGCTCGGATTCTGGAGCTGCGGTTTGGGTTAAACGGGGAGGAGTCTCATACACTGGAAGAGATTGCTGAGATTATGGGTGGCTTGAGCCGAGAAAGAATCCGACAACTGGAAGACCAAGCTTTGCGGCAGCTTCGCCATCCCAAAATTGCCCAGTTTTTGAAGTAATGGAGTCTTTGAAGCAAAACCGTGTGCGTCCACCGGGAATCGAACCCAGATTAAAAGCTTAGAAGGCTTCCGTTCTATCCGTTGAACTATGGACGCGAGACCACTGTCGAGCTGAAACAAGACAGCCCTGTTCTCATAGAGCGTATTATACCGAGGAAACGCTATTTTATCTGGAAGCTTTTGTCGCTTTGGCAGCTTTAGCTGCTGACGTGGTCGCCTTGACTGCTTTCTTGGCTGTTTTGGACTTGGTGGCAGCTTTCTGCGCGCTCTTCACGACTTTACTTTTGCTGACTTCGTTGACAACTTTCTTAGCCAACTTTTGCCCCTCTTTCTCAACTTTTTTGGCAAAAGCCTGCGGGTCTTTTTGGATCTCAGCGTGGGCGTCCTTGACAGTTTTGCTGGCTTTCTTGAGTGCCTGCTGGGTCTTCTCTCTATTCTTCTTGTCAGACAAGAACACAGCAGCAGCCCCCGCGGCAGCACCAGCAATCAACGCAAGTAGACCAATTCCTGATCCTGACTTTCGTTCTTCTGGCATCTTCCCTCCTTAAGGGTTAAAGTTACTTTCCTTCGCTGGTCGCGTATGCAAACTGCTCGTGATAACTGACGATCATCTCTTGAGTCTGGACTGCTTTGATCGGGTACTTCCCTTGCGCAGTTTCTTCAGAGAGCATGACGGCAGTGGTCCCATCATAGACGGCGTTGGCAACGTCACTGACTTCTGCGCGAGTGGGTCGGACATTCTGGGTCATTGAGAGCAACATCTGCGTGGCCGTGATAACAGGCTTGCCGAGGGCTTTGCACTTCTTGATCAGCACTTTTTGCCAGTGAGGTACCTCATAGAATGGAATCTCCACACCCAAGTCTCCACGGGCAATCATGATCAGGTCACTGCCTTGAATAATCTCGTCCATGTTGTCGATGGCTTTCTGGTTTTCGATCTTGGCACAGATCGCAGAGTTCATCCCGCGGGCTGCCAGTGCTTGACGCAGTTGGGCAATATCGCGCATATCCCGGACAAATGAAAGACCGACAATTTCTGGGTTGTGATCTTTCAGGGCGTCCAAGAAGGCGATGTCTTTATCCAGCAATGAAGGCATATCTAAGACTACACCGGGAGTGTTTAAGGTTTTGCGAGTTTTGAGTATGAAATCATCAAGAGCTTCGGCATGCAGCTCGGTCTCCTGACGGTTAATGACCTTGAACTCACAGGCACCATCGGCGACGGAGATCAAATCACTGGCATGCATGCTGGTGATCACTTCCTGGGGAACGAAAACAGCTTTCGGATTGTCGTGTTGGCTAAGTGAAGTGAAGACAATCTCCTCACCCTTTTTAACCTCAAACTCGGAGCCGTTCAACAGAGTGA
>JACFOI010000038.1 GCA_019454415.1 Patescibacteria group bacterium
TCGGAGATGACGATGGCGTCTTCATAGCCCAGACCTTCAAATGCGGTGTAGGCGATCAATAAGTTGGAACCAAGAGCCAGCTCACCGTGATCGGTAGCCGGACCATCGAGGATGATCTCACCCCGTTTGACTTTTTGGCCCACGATCACCACCGGATTTTGGGAGTAACAAGTACTCTGAGAAGTGCGGAAGAACTTCTCGACCAGGTAGGTCTCGGTACCAGCGTGAGTATCGATGATGATGCGCTCATTCTCGCTGTTGGCAGCCAGAACTTTGGCGTGATCCTTCTCTTTTTTATCGAGCTCGATCACCACTTTAGTAGCATCCACATACTTCACCACACCGTCATGGCGGGCTTCAACGGTACGGTTCATGGCCGCAGCAACTGCGGCTTCCATACCAGTACCGACCACCGGAGCTTGCGGACGCAAGAGAGGTACTGCCTGACACTGCATGTGGGTACCCATCAGTGCACGGTTGGCCTCGTCGTGAGCAATGAAAGGAATCAATGAGGCAGAAGTACCGATCACCTGACGGGGAATGACGTCGATGTACTGAACTTCCGTGGCTGGACCTTCGCTAAAGTCGTTCATGTAGCGCAGAGGCACCCAATCCTGAACGATCTCGTTATGGTCATTAATCTCAACACCGGCGTGAGTGATCTTGGCATCCTCTTCGTCATCAGCAGAGAGATAGACGATCTCATCTTTGATCTTCATCTTGCCATTCTCATCGACGACTTTGCGGTAGGGAGCTTCCAGGAAACCGAACTCGTTAACACGAGTGTAGAGCGCCAAGTAAGTCACCAAACCAATGTTCGGACCTTCAGGAGAACGGACCGGGTCGATACGGGAGTACTGAGAGGCGTTGATGTCACGCATCGAGAATGAGGCGCGCTCACGCGTCACACCACCACTTCCCATCACAGACAGACGACGCAAGTTGTCGATTTCTGCCAGTGGGTTGGTCTGGTCCAAAATAGTGGACAGACGGTTGCGACGGAAGAACTCAGAGATGGTAGCGATCAGCGGACGGGCGTTGACCAAAGCGGCTGGGGTTAAGAGCTCATCTGTTTTGGTCAAAGACATCTTTTCGCGGATAGATCGCTCTAAGCGGATTAAACCGATCCGGAAGGCATTAGCCTGGACGAGCTCACCGACGCGGCGAACGCGACGGTTGGACAAGTGGTCGATGTCATCGACTTTGCCTTTGCCGTTTTGGAGGGTAATCAGGTAGCGGACTGCAGCCACGACATCTTGCGGAGACAAGACCGTGGTTTCTAGAGGAGTGTTAACTTTCAACCGGCGGTTGAGTTTGTAGCGGCCGACCACCCCGAGGTCATAGCGACGTGGGTCAAAGAACATTTGGTGAAGAAGCTGCTTGGCGTTTTCCAGGACAGCTGGCTCACCAGGGCGCATCTTTTCGTAGAGCTCAATCAGGGCTTCTGCCTGACTGGCGGTCATGTCTTTTTGGAGGGTAGCTTTAATGTAGTCTGTGTTGTCTTTAGTTTCTAAATCGGCAAAGAGGTTGAGGATTTCTTCGTTGGTGCCGAAACCCATGGCTCGAAGAAGGACGGTGACCGGCATCTTGCGGCGGCGGTCTACCTTGACGGTAATCACGTCGCGCTTACCGACGTTGATCTCGATCCAGGAGCCACGCAGCGGGCGGAGCTCAGCCTGATAGAGCATCTTGCCAGTGGTGGGTTCGACGTCACCGGAGAAGAAAATACCTGGAGAGCGAACCAGCTGGGTCACCACGGCACGCTCGATACCATTAATAATGAAGGTACCGGCGTCGGTCATCCGGGGGATGTCACCCAAGAAGACTTCTTGTGTCTGTTCCTCGCCGGTGCGCTTGTTTAAGAGAGTGGCCTCGACACGGAGTGGCATGTCGAAAGTGACAGCTTTGCGCTTGGCTTGGGAAGGGGTGTACTTTGATTTGCCGAAGTGATAGGCTCCAAACTTGAGACTCCAGTTCTTACCGGTAAAGTCTTCAATACCGCGCTCTGCGTTGATCTCATCGAGCGCCTCGCGGATACCTTTATCTAAGAACTCTTGATAGCTCTCACGTTGGACTTTGGTTAAGTCTAACTCGGGAAGGGCAACACCTGTGCGGCCCCAGTATTGTCGAGTGCGTTTGGATGAGGTTTTAGCAATGTGCGGCATGCAAGCTCCTTCCGTCAATACGGCCTATCTATAAATCTGCTGAGTGAAACCAAAAAAAGGCTGACCTCTACGAGGGCATCCTGTGTATCCGACTTTCTTTGGTTACGAAAAAATTGTATTTAACAAGCCAGCTCTCTTGTTTCGCCAACAACTCACTTTTCAGGGTAAGTAATTGTAACACCTTTACATTGCTTTGCAAGCGAGAGATTTGTGTTTTGCCAGAAGTAAGCTAGAATAGTTTTGTCTGCAAATTGGCTTGGTTTACAAAGCAATTTT
>JACFOI010000018.1 GCA_019454415.1 Patescibacteria group bacterium
CTCGAAGATTCAGGATTCCAACATACCGTAGAGATCGATGCGCTGAAGGTGTGGGACTCAGGCTTTCTGAGTGCTGCTTGTCAGGCGGTCGCGTCCAATACGCCAACGCTCTACATCACCGACGAGTCCGCTCCTCAAGGCACAGCTGTTCCGGTCCTCGAAATCAGGTCGGAGAACGGGGCACTTACCTATGTCCATGTCTATGATGCGCTACTCTCCGGCAAGCTCTCCGTACTGCAGTGCAATGACATCCCGCTTGAGCAACGTCTTCAGATTAATCAGCAGGTTGAACGGTCTGGCCTCCGGCAACAAATCTTTGGAACAACCGAGTAGCTCCTGAGTAACTGTCTAGTTCTGTCCGTTCTGTGGCTGTGGAGTAGCTGTGGGCTGGGCTGAGTTCATCTGTGGAGCGGGTGAGTTGAGTTGGATATTTTGGGCAGTCACACTTCCATCTGAGTTTTCATTCCCAACGACCATGACGTTCTCGCCCACCTTTAAGTCATCCTTGGTGCCAGTGGTCGATTTACCGATAGTTGTCTGTTCACTGAACATGACAATCTTGCTGCTGCCATCAGGAAGCTTGACCGTAATACTCTTTTCATCCTGACTGATGACCTCACCCGTTACCGGTCTGAAGCCTTGCCCATTTCCTGCAGCACGCATCATGCCCTGGCCATTCTGGCCGCCCCGACCATTAACCTGACCTCTAAACTCCATGTTTCCCCGGACAAAGTTACCTACATTGGTTCTTGTTTTGAACTGTTGATACTTCACGCCACCGATGAAGCCACCGGCTCCTACCAGCAGTACTAAGACTGCCACGATAATGTAGTTTTTCTGCGGCATAGTGCCTCCTTGTTGAGATGTATTTTTATTCATATCGTAGTGCCTCAATTGGTTGCAAGTTGGCTGCCTTCCGAGCTGGGTACCAGCCAAAGATAACTCCGGTCGCTCCAGAAACTCCGATGGCCAGTCCGATGGATGGTAGAGAGAGGGCAAATGGCATCGACAAGACTGTGGAGAGCAGCAGTGAGGCTCCGATGCCGATGACCACACCAATCAACCCTCCGATGAAGGTCAGCACAATTGCTTCGATCAGAAACTGAGTGATGACTGTTTTTTTCTTGGCGCCAAGTGCCTTGCGCAGACCGATCTCACGCGTCCGCTCTGTCACGGTCACCAGCATAATATTCATGATGCCAATTCCACCTACGAGCAACGAGATCGCTGCAATTCCGCCCAGCAGAGCGGTAAAGGTACCGGTCGCTTGAGTGGCAGTACTCAGAATGTCATTTTGGGAAAAGATCGAGAAGTCTGCAGCGGTCGGGTCGCTGATTTTATGGCGTTCTAGCAGAAAGTATCCGACCTCATCCTGCGCTTGAGTCATGACCTCAGCACTGTTGGCTTCCAGGGCAATAGAACCGAGAGAGGTTACTCCCATAATCTGTTTCTGGACAACAGGCAGGGGAGCAAAGATGATGTCGTCCTGATTAAAGAAGCCTGAGCCACCTTTGGAGGCGGTTACGCCGATAATCGTAAACGTTCCATTCTTTATGCGCAGTGTCTGACCGACTGGATTGACTCCTTCACCAAAAAGGTCGGTTGCGACTTGCGGACCGATGACGACAACTTTTTTGGAGCTTGAGACATCCTGCTCGCTGATGAAAGCTCCAGTATCAACACTGATTTTGTGTACTTCGGCGTATGCCGGAGTCACCCCCACGACCTGGGTATTTGTATTATTGCGGCCAGCGATAACTTGTTGCCGAGTTGTGACTTCCGGAGAAACGTTTCGAATCGTCGTAATGGAGGTTGAGTTCTTGATTGCTTCTGCATCAGCGTTCGTTAGCGAGGTGGCACTGCCAGCCGCGCCTCTGACGGCACCGCTGTTTTGGGCTCCAGGACTCACAGTGAGCAAGTTGGAGCCAAGTGACTGGATCTGTGACTCAATCATCCGTTGGCTGGACTGCCCGAGTGAGATCAACGCAATCACACTGCCAATGCCAATGACAATCCCCAGCATAGCCAGACCAGTCCGCAGCTTGTTCAGCGTCAGAGTGCCTAGGCTTTCCAGTAGTAGTTCAGTAAACTCCATAGGTGTTACGATTTCTTTTTTGAACTTTTGTTATTCTGCCCATCTTGAGAACGTCGCTTTGAGTTAGGCTGATCGGAGATGATCTTCCCGTCCCGCAGGACAATAATTCGTTTGGCATGTTCTGCAATCTCCGGCTCATGGGTAATCATCACCACAGTGTGTCCTTCATCATTAAGCTCTTGAAAGATCTTCATCACTTCCAGACTTTGATTGGTCGGTAAGTTTCCAGTAGGCTCGTCTGCCAATAAGATGCTCGGACTCATAGTTAGGGCACGGGCAATGGCAACGCGTTGCTGCTGGCCACCTGAAAGTTGATTGGAGGTGTTGAAGATTCGATCTCCAAGACCAACAAGCTCCAAATACTTTTTGGCTCTTCGTTCGCGTTCATCTTTATGAATACCTGCATACATCATAGGCAGAGAGACATTTTTGAGAGCGGTAGTACGGGGAAGGAGATTAAACGCTTGGAAGATAAAGCCGATCTTTTGATTGCGAACATCAGCCAGTTCATCGTCACTGGCTGCACTTACGTCTTCGCCATCTAGGACGTATGTGCCTGAAGTCGGGATGTCGAGCGCGCCTAACATGTGCATCAGAGTTGACTTGCCGGAGCCGGAAGGACCCATGATGGCAACAAACTCTCCTTTACAGATTTCAAAAGAAACACCATCGAGTGCAGCAATCTCCTGACCGCCGACTGTATAAATCTTATGAACGTCCGTGATTTTGATAATTGGTTGTGACATAGCTGAATGTTTTATCCACCAGGTCTGCCGCCGACTGACATCATTCTCATTCCGCCACCTCCGCTGAAGACGGAGTTTCCTCCCGTGCTGCTAGTTGAGCCGCCTAATGAGCCAGCAGTTCCGGTGATTACAGTCTCACCAGCTTGCAGTCCTGAAGTAATCTCTGTTTCGGTATCTGTCTCAAGCCCAGTTTCTACAACCCGTTCCTCAACTTGGTTGCCGCTAGTTAGCACTCGGACGACCTGTTGATCGTTCTGAGCTTGAACAGCGCTCGATGGTACGGTCAACACATTCTCACGGCTATCAAGCTGAACCACGCCAGAGGCAGTCATACCAGAACCAATGCCTTCTGGCGGAGAGAGAAGGGAGATGTAGACATTGAAGGTAACCACACCCGAAGAGTTGGTGCCGATCATATCGATCCGATTGACTGTACCGACAAATGTTTTGTCAGGGAAAGCATCAAGGGTAACTGTCGCTTTTTGACCCACTTGCACCTTGGGCAAGTCAACTTCGTTAACAGTGGCTTTCATGACCACATCTTTGAAGTTCGTCACGTACATTGCCGTGGTGGCATTTGAGTTTGTTGAGCCATTGGTAGTGGTGGAGTTACTGCTGGCAGTCACTGCATCACCTTTTTGAACGGCCAGGTTCGCAATCATTCCAGCCGTCGGTGCAGTGATCGTCGCATTTTGAGTAGCTTGGTAAGCGAGCAGCGCGGAGTTCAGAGATGCTTTGGCGGAGGTCACTCCATTCTCAGAAGTCTTATACTTTTCCTCGGCGAGTGCATAGTCTTTCTGTGCTTGAACGCGGGCAGAGTAGATGGCTTGCCGCTGGAGATCGGTATAGTCATCGAGGTTGTCCTCCATCTCTTTGACTTTATCTTCTGCAGTCAGCAGTGATTGTTGCTTCTGCCACATGGATATATCAAGCGAAGACTTATTCTGTTCAGCGCTTTGGACCGAGTTTTTGGCGTTTTGGTAGCTGGCGTAAGCTGAAGCTTTTTCTTGTGGTGATGCAGTACTGGTGACTTTGAAAAGTGCTTGTCCGGCTTTTACTTCATCCCCATTTTTAACATACACTTCGTCAACGACTCCGGTTACAGAGGATGAGACGCCAAACTGACTGCCCATCACAATGTTACCCGTTACCGAAAGAGAGCTAACTAGATTTTTTTGTTCAACAGTTGCTGTCTGGTACCCTTGTTCCGTGGACTGAGTCGGACGCACCAGTCGAACACCAAGTATGAGGATGCCAAGGATGGCGATAAGACCCGCGACTTTCTGCCAAAGTGGCAACTGCACGAGCCGCTGGCGAAGAGTTTTTTTCGATTTACCGATAGCTTTTGATTCAGTCATGCCCGGTATCGTACTCGGGAATACTGAGAAAATGCTGATAAGCTCTAGAGGAGAGCCGAAGGGTGTTTGAGCGGGAGTTGGATGGTGAAAGTCGTACCCTGTTGAGGGACACTATTGGCTGAGATGGTGCCATGATGCCGTTCGACGATCTGTTTGGCAATTGAGAGCCCTAGGCCATATCCCTGTGTTTGTGACTGGGTGCGGGATTTGTCCGTCCGATAAAAACGTCCGAAAATAAACGGAAGATCTTTGGCATCAATCCCCATTCCGTGGTCGGTCACTTCGACTTTAAGATGGTGGTCAGTACGCTGTCCTGTCACCTCGATGATCGTCTTAGGCTCACTGTACTTAATGGCGTTGTCGAGCAAGATCACAAATAGTTCGGAAAGCGTTGCACTATTTCCTTCAAAAGAAACATCAGGTAGTTGTTGTTTAATCGTTATTTTTTTGTTCTTTGCTAGCGGCAGAACCTTTTTGACCGCATCCTCGACTATCGCTGTTAGCGAGACCTTCTCAAACTTTTCTGCGATAGGATTACTTTCGTACTGAGTCAGTCGAATTAGATTATCAGACAGTCTTTGCAGGTTTTTGACCTCTTCAAGATTACTCTCCAACAGAGCTTTGGTGGCAGCAAGCGTAAGTTTTTTATCTCTTAGATGTACCTCAATCTCCGAGCGTAGAGCCGTCAGCGGAGTACGCAGCTCGTGTGACGAATCAGTCACAAACCGGTTTTGTTCGTCCATCATTTCTTGAATAGGTTGCAGGGTCTGCCCTGCCAAAATATAACCGGCAATTCCGGAGAAGAATAAAATAGAGAGGTTGATCATCACCAGAATAAGGATAATCCGCGTTCGGGCATGATTGACGATCTCAGGATCAATATAGTCAGGCGGAGGAATCAAAACACGTTGAATAGTTTGTCCTCTAACGCCCATCTGCGGATCGGAGGGCTGAATGATAATTGCTTGTCCAGCCTGTCCCAGCTGATTCAGCCGCAGTTTCTGCAGCCTCTCAAATCGATTGAGCTCCACATTAATACCGCTGTAGATAGCGAAGCTGAACAGCAAACTGACGATCATGATAATCAGCAGATAACGTGCAGTCAGCTTAATGCGTGCGGATTGAAACATACGCTTAGTCTATTGTACCGACCCGATACCCAAAACCGCGAACAGTTTGAATAAGTGGAGGCTTAGTCGGAAAGGGTTTGTCAATTTTGTTTCGTAAGTAGCCGATATAAACCTCCACAGTGTTCGGCAAAATATCGGCGTCGTAGTCCCAGACATGGGCAATAATCTGATCCTTACTTAAAGTTTGGTTGGGATGACGGAGTAAATATTCAAGCAGGGCATACTCTTTAGCAGAAAGTGACAGAAGCCTTTTAGCCCGCTGGACTTGATGAGTGATAGTATTCAAGCTCAGGTCCTCATAGCTCAAGACTGAGTGAATAGTTTCTTTTGGTCGGCGGGCAAGAGCGCGGACACGAGCCAGCAGCTCTTCAAAAGCAAATGGCTTAGTAAGGTAGTCATCTGCTCCTGCATCCAACCCGGCAACTTTGTCACTCGTCAGTCCTTTGGCAGTCAGCATTAAGATGGGGGTGTGAATCTGCTGTTCGCGGAGCGACTTGCAGACTTCAACGCCATCCATCTTGGGCAACATGATATCGAGAATAATCACGTCGTACTCTTCAGTTGAGGCGAGGTTGAGTCCCTCTTGGCCATCATAGGCCAAATCTACTGCATACGACTCTTGCTCGAGTCCTTTTTTGATAGATCCCGCAATCTTATGTGAGTCTTCGACAACCAGAATTCTCATACAACTGATTATAGTTCCTCATCCTGAGAAATCTCTGAGAATCCTCAGAAGAGTACCGGTAGACCCCTTGAAGTTCTACCATGGTCTTCATATTGCAGGCCAAAACAGGGTACGATAGTCAGCGGAAATGGAAGGACGTAAAAGTCGCCTGTCACTATCGTTTCATATCTCTAAGACAGAAAGCTTAGTTTTTTTGGCTCTTTTATTCGTAGTCGGGCTCTACCTACGGCTGGGACCTGTAATTCATCGTGACCTTTGGGAAGACGAACTGTTTAGTATCGACTTTGCCAGTCGACCCTACTCAGTGATCTCGCAGCTCCTTTATCCACTTGATGACCGACCCCCGCTCTTTTATCTTTTTGTCAGATTTCTGCTAGGCGTGAGTCGGGAGACGGTAGTGCTGCGCCTGCCGAGCCTCTTGGCATCTTTGAGTTGTATCTTGCTGGCTTTTAAGATCTTCGCAGAAAAATCGAGAGTGCTAGCGTTGATCGTGGCGGCAGTTTTTACTTTTTCACCCTTTGCGGTGGAGTATGGCTGGCAGCTGCGCGACTACGGTGTCTTACTTTTCATTTCGTTATTGAGTATGTATTTATTCAGCCAGCTGGCTAACAGATGGTGGGCAGATCCCGATGCACGTCCTTACCCACTTCTGTTTGGGTTAGTTCTGACGAACTTAGTTGGCTGCGGGCTGAACTATATCTATCTCTGTTTTGTGTTCTCTCTGTTGGTCATGGGGAGCCTGATGATGATCGTGTTAGGCTCCCGAAAGTTGCTGCGTCCGCTCCTTTTGCTCTGGATATCTCATCTTGCGATCCTTGTATTGTGGCTTCCATATCTTTTTCGACAGAAGCAGTTAATTCAGAAAACAACTACTTGGATCCCACAGGTGAGTATCCAAGGTATCGAGGGTTTTGTAGCTGCACTGGCAGGTTTTAGATTTACGTTGGATGAGATTAATCAAATGGTGGGTGTCTGGCCTTGGCAAGAGGCCCTGGCTGCCATTGCTCTGATCATAGTCGGGTTAACCCTGATCTTTCTCAAACGCCGGACAGTCTCCAAAGAGTTACAGTGGTATGTCTGGGTAGGGATTGGGACAGTCGTACTTAACTTACTATTGATCATAGCGATTTCTTGGGGTTTGGGACGATCACTCTTTCTACCGCGGACCTTTCTGCCTGCGGCGGTCGTTTTTTCCTGCTCATGGGGGATTATTCTGTATGAAGAGTTGAAGCTGCTTCGACGACTTTCGCTGGGGGGAATACTGCTGACAGCCCTTATCGTGGCGCTGTGGTCAGGCAGTTACTGGATGAGTTACTTTGACCGATATCCGTCTGTGATGTTTGAGTCCCGTTTTGAACGTTTTCAAACGTTCCGTCCGGTTGTTTACGCTATCAGGCAGAATTTAAGCTCAGATTTGCATGTCGTACTGTTGCCCGTTCACTTTCAGTCCATCTTTTTGTCCGCGTACTTTGCGGAGGACAAACTTTCGCTCAGTCGTTTAGCAGCAGAGCTGGATCAACTAGAGAGAGATCGCCAACTTGATGCGCCAATCAGCCTCAAAAGAAAAGGTCAAAAAATCATTCTTGTTCGCCTGAAAAACTATATTGATCCCAGCTTAAACTACTACTCCAGTAGTTACCTTGAGTCCAACAATCGGATCGAAGCCAAAGTCCGGGAGCTGTGTGGCGGAGAGATGGAGTATTTAGGTGAAACCCCCGAGTTTGTAGTAGAACGGTGCGAGCCGGAGTAAAACGGGAGGTTGTCCTCCCCTACAAAGTGGAGCTTTTCTCTAAAAAATCACCCACGAACTCATTCACCCTCTCAATGAGTGGTGGTTGAGTTCTATAGTCATGGCCTGAATCCAACGTATAGAGAAATTTAGGCTCCGCAGCAATCTCGGATGCTTGGCGTACAAATTCTGGTTTAACGATCGTATCCTTTTCTCCCACAACAAACATCTTCGGTTTCCTACTGGTTTTCAAGTGCTCGGACAGATCATAGGTGACTTGTTCCTCCAGGAAGCTATAGGGCAACGGAAACTTTCTTGTACCTTGGTTGTTAGGAAGATCTCGGACTGAAACACGATATCCTCTGGTTTGCCATGCTTGGTCGGGATATCCACCATGCATACCTGGATCAAAAGAATAAAAAGACATAACCGCAGCAAACGATGCGATGTGAGGATTCTGAGTACCAGCTAAAATAGCCATGCTACCTCCACGGCTATGACCCATCACAAAGGTTGGTCGGTTTCCCAAGTACTCAACCAAGTCGTTAATGGCTGTTAAGTAATTTGCCATAGTGTAAAGAGAGATATCTCCGGGACTCTCCCACGAGCCTGGCGGGTCAAATGAGAGTGCAAAGTATCCTTGGGTAGCTAGGTAATCAACGTGCCCCCGCATGTGAGGGTAGTCTTTGGTGTCTAGTTTTCCCGGGAGTACTAAAGCAAGCTTTGGTGACTGTTGGTCACCCTTGGAATACACGGCGAGTTCAAAGTTTCTCGTTTTGATCAGATGCATGATCTCTGAGTATTTTACTCTGTTTGAAACGATCCACCCTTAAATCTTTCTACGTCTGCGTCCACCATCAGTCTGACCAGTTCTGGGAAAGAAGTTTTGGGTTCCCAACCTAACTGTCTCTGAGCCTTTGAGTAGTCCCCACGCTGTACCTCAATCTCGGTCGGTCGCATGAATCTTGTATCTGACTCAACATGATCACGCCAATCCAGTCCGACATGGCCAAATGCTAACTGACAAAGGTCTTGAACACTGTACATTGTATTAGTGGCGATGACGTAGTCTTCTGGTCTATCTTGCTGAAGCATCATCCACATAGCTACTACATACTCTTTTGCGTAGCCCCAATCTCTCATCGCTTCCAAGTTTCCCAGTCTTAGCTTTCCACTTTCTATCAATGGGCGGCCTCTTTCATTTAATGGGGGATTGGTGATTCCTAGCTTAATTGCAGCAGCAGCGCTGGTTACTTTTCTGGTGACAAAGTGTAAGCCTCTCCTCGGACTTTCATGATTAAACAAAATTCCGCTTGCTGTATACATGTCATAAGAATCACGGTAGTTTAACGTCATTAAGTGAGAGTAGAGCTTAGCGATACCGTAGGGATTGTTAGCAAACACGGGAGACTGTTCGTCAATCACTTCCTGTTTGACCCCTCCGTAAATCTCCCGACTGGTGGCTTGATAGAACCTGGCGTCAGGCTTATGTTTTCGCAGTGCCTCTAACACTCTAACAGTTCCTAACGCAGTTATTTCCCCTGTGACCATAGGATGTTTCCAGCTATCTGCCGGAACAGACTGGGCTGCCAGGTTATACACTTCGCTTGGTTTGTACTCGGCCACAATATGTTCAATTGTTTCTGGGTCCATTAAATCCCCGAACTCCAAGATGATCTTGCCTGCCAAATGCTCGATATTTTCAAATCGTTGATGAGTCGTTCTTCTGGTCAAACCAACTACCTCATAACCCTTGTCGAGCAGAAACTCCGCGAGATACGAGCCATCTTGTCCTGTTATTCCGGTGATAAACGCTGTTTCTTTTCGAGACATTTTTAGCTCCTTTAATTCATTTTTCTATATTCTAGGAGAGTTGTATAGCATAGATAGTTCTTTTTAAGTACGCAAGCCTATAAATCTTGTGTTAAGAAAAAATCCGTTAACTGTGCGCCTGAGTCTTTCCACCAGTTCCAATAACGGGCCTCTTTAGGGAAGAAATGGTCGACATTTCTAGAGTGAAGATACTTGGAAGTAAGAATGTACTCCGGAAGCAGAGAGCCTAAGTACGCAAAAAAAGGAATGGCCCTAAGCTCAGCGTCGGAGAGAGTGTTAACCTGGAGGTAACGGAGTAAAAAGCCTCTTGCTCGTTCCAGATCTATAGGAGTATTAAAGAAGTCCGAAATGTCGGACCTGCAAAAAGCGCACAGAGCCCGAGTTACCTCCCAGACTCTGGGTTGATAACGAGCCAGCTCCCAATCAGTAATAGCAACAACTCTATCTTCTTGAAAAATCAAATTTTGAGGGGTAAAGTCTCCGTGTGCCAGTAGACTGGGGAGCTCTCTGACTTGCTGGTCGATAGCTGTTTCATCTAGACCCATGATCTGATCGATTTTGATGGAAGTGATGTCTAAAACTGTTTGACTCACCGGATCATCATTGTGAGCAGCTTGCTCCATTGCCATTTTCCACAGTGTCAGCGCTTTCTCTTTTGAAAAGAAACGGGAAACTGTAAAGTTATCGATATTTGCGGGAGCTGCAAGTAAAGGAAAGTTGACAGCGCGGCGATGATAATCTGCCAATACTTCTGCGCTCGCGCCAATCTGTTCACTATTCAGTTCGATTCCTTGAGAGGGAAAAAAACTTGCTTCAAAAAATTCCTGAAGAAAAAATCTATCTCCGTGTTCGGTTTGTGTTAAAACCTCACCTCTTACATTCAATGTAAGTCCGGCTACCGGAAGACCATTCTGTCGGAGAAACTGCAAGAGCTGTGTCTCATTGACAGCAGTTCTTTGATCGATTTTTTTTCTATACTTTCTGAGAAAGAAAACACCTTTATCGCTCTCGACCTTATACGCGTCATTCTGACCAGCATTCGACATTCTTGTTAGGTGGATAACCTTACCAATGGAGTAGTGAGACTGCAGGTCTGCAAGTACCTGAGAGACTTCAAGATTACGGGCGTGTTCTATTGTTGTCACTTTTTTGCTGTGATAAATAAAAATAATGGTCGATGGACATGTTTTCTCAATCCGAGATGTAGTTTTGCTATTTCTGGATTTGAGACAGTGGGAGCAAAAAGTTCGACTTCTTTAAAACCTACTTCCGAAAGCAGTCGAACATAGCTATCTACTGGAGTACCAAAATAGGTAACTGGTCCGATGACGTCACTTAACATCACGTCAAAGACCCGTTCCACGGAAGTGTCTGCTGTTTGCTCAAAGAAAACTTGCTCATCTCGCTCAACGTAATTTCCCGATCTGTAAATATCCGGATGGACGACGGAAAGAACGAGTACACCGTCTTGAGCAAGCACTCTGTAGGACTCTGAAAAGACAGCTTTTTTGTCTGCAATCCACTGGAGTAATAATGAGGCAATAACAACATCGAACTTCTTATCTGCAGCAGGTAGTTCTTCAGCTCGGGCCGCGACAGGCGTTACTCCTGCTTCTGTTGTATTCGCAAAAACTAACATGTTGGCTAGATCTGTAGCGAAATACTGACCTAAACTTGGATTTTGTTCTTTTATTTTTTTTGCTAAGTACAGATTGCCGGCACCCAGCTCAATCACATTCTTCCCATCCAAAGCGGGAAGAAGCGAAAATAAAAATGGATCATGGTAAAAGTGCTTGCAGTAATAGTTCTCAGTCTCAATGTCACCATTGATTACTTCCACATATTGTTTTGATATGGCAGTGTCTTCCCAACCGAATCTTTCTCTCATCAGGATCCTAACTAAGTGTTTTGCGGGCAAGTTCTATTTCATTAGTAGAGAACTGATCACACCCAAGCTCTACTGCTTTACGTATTGAATTCAATTCATTACAGTCTGCTACGTGGACAAGTTTATGATGCTCTTTCAACTTGCGGACAAGCTTTTTATTAATGATGGGAAGCGGTAGGTGTGCCACGTCGGCAGGAAGAACTACTAAAGTATTCAGGATAATTCTTTCGCCTTGCTCCGGTCTCATCCACTCGGGGTAAGTTTTGAAAAATACCCCGGTCCTGGCTTGAAGACAGAGTTGTTTGAGTTTCCCCAACACAAAAAGGTGAGGAGAAGTAAACTCAATGTGTTGGAGCAGGTTATACCGTAGAACAACTGCAATAACCTTATTAAGAAACTCCAAAGTTGATTCCTTGAGCTCGATCTCATACTCAATCGTGTCACCAAAAAGAGCAAACACATTTTCCAATGTCGGAATCCTTTCGGATTTATATTCCTTACTGAACCAGGAACCTGCATCTACTTGTTGAATCTCGCTGAATTTTTTTTCAAATATATTCCCCGAGCCATTATCAGGACGACCCAGCGTATAGTCGTGGTGAATGACGAGCTCTCCGTCCACAGTTTGGTGAAGGTCAAGCTCAATTGCGTCGGCTCCGGCTTTGACCGCCTGCCGAAAAGAGGAAAGAGTATTCTCAGGTGCCTGCTTTAGGTAGCCTCGGTGTCCGATGATTTTTGGCTTCATATATGCCTTTCTCCTATTTCTCTGACAAAACCGTAATCTATCTCAGAGTCAAGGATACTAGATAAATGAAGTGCGACAAAAGCAATCATGTGAGAAAAGCCGTTCGTTGTTTGGCAGCCGTTTTTGGCGCACTGTTCCAAAAAAAGGGTCGACCAGGGAGTGTAGTTGGAGTCTATTGCTAAAGCAGTTGCCGGGACTTGTAGATGATCAGGCAAGGGAGTAGCTAAGACAGAAGAAGGGTTATCACTCTTTTTCCCCACACCAGTTCCATTGTAGATGACGTCAGCCTCGGCGATTGCTCTTTCATCAAGAGACTCTGCTTCTTTGACTGAGAGTAGCGGAAAGTGATTTTCCAATTTATCTCGTAGCTGTGCCTGCTTGTTTTTCTGGATATCAAACAATCTGAGTTCTCTGACTCCAACACGCGCAAGCTTAAAAGCAACCGCTGTCGAGACTCCACCACAGCCTAGTACCAAGACTGTCTTTCCTGGAAAATCGTATCCAGTCGTTCTGTTTTGACCGAGGAAGAAGGCTTCGCCATCAATATTTGATCCCATCAAGTTATTGTTTCGCTTAACGATTAAGTTGACAGCTCCCATTCTGGCTGCTTCCTCTGAAAGTTCATCACAGAACTGGAGGACGAGTTGCTTAAAGGGGTTAGAAACGACGATACTAACTGCGTTAGGGTTTCTGCGGAAATCAGAGAAAAAATTTCTTAAGGATCGAAGCTCAGTTTCGGAAACCTCAATCATCTGTTGAGTCGGAATTTCTACTGGCAGATATTGATGTTCTAGTGACTTTGCTTCAAAAACGTCCCGATAAATATCAAAGGTTTTCGATGCTTTGAGATAGTTGGAAAGGATAAAGTGTTCTCTCATGAGGGTCCTCCAAAAAACTGTTCATGGAGAACAACAGTAGAAAGGACAAGGAGCAAGCCTATTGTTTCTACGTCACTAAGTTTCTTGTTCTGAAACTTGTTAACCAACTGCTGCACTTTCTTTAGGTTGTAGTATCTCTTGATGATCTTAATAAACTCCACAGTTTCACTGGTAGCCGCGAGATTCTGGATGACGGACGAATCATAGAGCTGCTGGGCCATTGGAGATAAGTAACCCTGCTTTTTGCGGTCGATCACAGCTGCTGGCAGCAGAGTGCGTAGGTTCTCTTTTAAGACTTTTTTACCTAAAACACACTTATTAAGCTGCTCATCAGGCAGCGAGAAGAGATAGTCAACAAGATCTTCGTCCAGGAAGGGGAATCGTTGCTCGATACCATGACTCATGCTCTGCCGATCCCCTTGCTGTACTAGAAGATAGCGAGACAGTTTAGTCTCAACCTCCAACATTTGGGGAAGCCGAATCGAGTCAATTGGGATGCTCCATTTTTTAGACGTTTTTTCTTTAAGAGAATCAACCATCTGCTGACCCGTTTGCTGGCAATATACAAACAGATCATCAATACTGGAGTAATCGTGTAGTTTATCCTGAATGCTGGAGGCGCCTTTCAAAAAGACAGGGTATCCGAGAAGCATCTCGTCAGCGCCCTCTCCACAGCAAACGAACTTCTTTCCTTTGCTGTGAACAAGATGAGACAAGCTATAGAGGGGAAGAGGTGCCGTTCTGAGTAGCGGATGTTCCGTATGCCAGACTGTCTGAAATATATTGGAATCACATAATGTATCACCGGTTACTGAAAAGTTCGGAGCTTTTAGAAAAGTACTGACCAGATCCTGATATTTAGACTCATCAAAGGCAGGATCCTGAAATCTAACAGAGAAAGTCACCACTGGACTTCCCGTTTTTTTCAAGATAGCAGCGACAGCGCTCGAATCCATGCCACCACTCAGATAGACAGCGACACTCTGATCAGCTCCCTGCGTCCTTCTTTCTACTGCTGCTGAGAATAAACGCAGAAACTCTTTCGTGATTTGACTCTCAGGACGAGCAACTTTTTCCGGAAGGTTCCAATATCTTCGATTCTCGATCACCTTACTTTCATTCACATTAAAGGTGAGGATGTGTCCTGGAATGACCTGAGAGATACCTTGGAAAGCAGTCCTCGGTGGTGTCGGCCCATACAAAAACAGCATTTCTTTCAAAGCGATGGGGTCAAGTTCGGATGAGACTGTACTGTCGAGGGACAGAATCGATTTTGCCTCAGATGAAACAAATAGCACGCCGCTTTTTTTAGCATAAAAAAGAGGATTGATCCCGAATCTGTCGCGGGCGAGAATAACCCGCTTCTTCTTCATATCATAAATAATAAAGGCAAACTGGCCCTTTAGCTGAGAAACAAAACCATCCGGATCATCTTCGTACAGATGGACAATCACCTCACAATCCGAGTCAGTGGAAAATGAATGCTTTCCCTCCAACTTGGCCCGTAGCTGCGGATAGTTATAAATCTCTCCGTTACAGAGCACAAAGATAGTGGAGTCTTCATTCGCCAACGGTTGCAGACCATTGTTTACCCCGACGATGGACAACCTGTTAAATCCTAAGAGAGCATTGTTCAGGAAGACTTCATTACTCTGATCCGGACCTCGGTGGGAAGTTAAGGAAAGTGTTTTTTTAAACCTCAGTTTGAACGAGGGCGGAACAACCGTATTGGAAAAGATTCCTAAGATAGCACACATGTCAGATCAATAGCTTATTTACTTCTTTGAATGTAGTATCAAGTTGTTTTTCAGACAAACGGCAGTAGTAGCCAGAGCCGTCTTCAATAATCACACCCGGGCGTTCCGGAATCACAAACAGGTATGCGTCGTCCTTATATAGTTTGTACTTACGCATTTTTTCTTTCATTTTTGCAAAACTAGCATTGGCAGGAAGCTGCGTAGGAAGCTTGAACTTCTTCAAAATCTTGTTTTGCCGTTCCCATACTTCTCGTTTTACCAAGCCTGAGACTACACCGATGGCCAGTTCATAGCTCATTCCTACAGCCACACAATCACCGTGTCGTCGGTGGATAGAGGAAAGGGTTTCTAATCCGTGTCCAATGTTATGACCGTAAAGGAGTTTGGAGCGCTGAGAGAACGGCTGTTCACTAAAATGAGCTTTCAGTTCGGCACCTCTGCTTACTACGGAAAACCAGTCCTGACCCAGATTGAAACTACCTTCTAATTTTTCGATTGACTGGAGAAGGTTTTCATCAAATAACATTGCAGCTTTAATGACTTCAGAAAATCCGGAGATAAGTTCTTCCTGGTTCAGTGAGTCTAAAAATGGAAAGATACAGTGACTTTCTACTGCATAATGCACTTGGCCAATCGAGTTCTTCACGCCGCCAAAGTCGATCCCGGTTTTGCCTCCAATACAGGCATCTACCATACTGAGTAGGGTGGTTGGGAAGAGGATGCAGTCGAGTCCTCGGTGGTAGCACGATGAAGCGAACCCGACTAAGTCACAGGTTGTTCCCCCACCCAGCGCGACTGCAACATCCGGATGGACCTTGAGCATAGAGGTCCAGATTTGTTTTACTCGAGCCAGATTTTTCGGACCATATCCAATATTTAAGATGTGGATGTTATCCAGCTGTTTTTTCAGCAGGAAGACGACGTAATCGGTTTTAGCTTTATCTAAGCTGCCATCTACCACTAGAAGGGCCGACTTCTTTTTTTCCAGAGTTGGCGAAACTATGGAATGCGGCTGGTGAAGATAAAAAGAAACGCTAACCGTTTTCCCAATCTCTGGAGGTGAGTAACGGATAACTTTGTCGGGCTGACCATTTGTTTGTGCAGATGTTTTAGGCTGCATAATATCCTTTCCACGGTGGAGTAAGATTTCTCACGCCTTCTCTATCAATGACACACACTGCCAGAAAGTCTCCGCCATCCTGAGTCACTTTGACTAGTGCACCTTTTGCCCTGACAACATCTTCGTTAAAACAATCTCCTCTGGAAGCAGTGTGATAGACAATGAGTGGCAGGCTTGTGAATCGTTCAACTAACTGATCATTTTTGCTGATAGCTACATCCTTTAACTCCAAGATAGTCGGGGTGTACATTGAGTGACTATCATCGGAGACTATCCCTTCAACAGTGATTCCATGTTCTAGGACCTCCATGGAAAAATCATGTAAAGGGGCCATTGACCTGTCAGGATAAGTGAAAAAGGTACACATCAGGGTTCCAAGGTCATTGAAGAACCGTATCTGCCAGGCTTTTCCTCCTTCAAACAGTCTTCTGTCTGGCTCGGATCTGGCAAGATCTCTCATCGTTTTTGCGATGCGTAAGTTTTCTTGTAACGATCCGGAAAAGACAATGTCTAAGTCATGGAAGACCTCAGTGTTTCCTAAAAGCGGCGCACCAGTCAGCCCAAGCGAAATTTCTTCTGGTCGAAGATCGAGTAAATTCATCAAATTATGGAAGTCTTGCTGGAAGCGTTCACTGCCCCTACCGGATAAAGAAAGGGCTCGCTCTAATCCTCGAGCCGATGGTAAATGCGCAACAAAGTCGGAAGCAGGAAGAATCTGTTTAAAGTGAGCAAAGTAGGGATTAGCTCCGTTTTGATCTAGGGCGGGATCAATTTCTCGAAGAAGTCGACCTCTGTCATAGTACGGAACAGGCTCGTAGGTACCTTTGTACAAGGTCACTTTCTTATATGGTTGGCCGAAGATATTTTTATCTCCGTCTTTATCGGGTGCATAAAGAACTTCTCCCACCACAAAGGTAGCTGGATGGGAGTAACCCTCAACATTGAAGATAATTCCGTCATTTCTGATTAAAAATTCAGCATCTTTGATCTGAGAAGGGCCGTTCTCTAGACTAAAAGGAACAGCAAGATCTCTGTATCTGCTGTCATCTTGAAGAAGATTGATGAGTTCTGGATTTCTCATAACAGCTTAATATCTTTCTCCGTCGCTCGGAAAGCTTGATCAAACTCCTGAATGGTTTCTTCGGCTCTTTTATTCTTCAGGAGTTCATCTAGGAGAGTAGGAGGTATAGTAACGATATCTGCGCCGGCGGAGAAGGCCTCTCTGACTTGGTCTACTGTACGGATACTACCGACAATAATTTTGGTCAGTAGGTTATGTTCCTGGATATACTGCTTTACTGACCGCAGTAAGTCTGCAGGTTCAACTGTTTCCCCATGCCTTTCTCTTGATTCCTGAGTTCTCGCCCAAAAGAGACTCACGAAGTTGGGGCGCTGGGTATCGGTATGGGATCTGCCCGCCTCAGCGGCCATCGTCAGTTGTCCGAAGTTCATACCGACAGTAGCGTTAGTGCGAATACCTTCCTGAGCAAACTTATGAATAAGTACAAGACCCTTGTTGCAGGTGGTAGTAATTGGAACTTTAATGACAACATTTTCCGGACTGAGCGAGTGATACCTTTTTCCCAACTCAAAGAGTTTCTCCTCACTCCACTCACTGTCAGGGAGCTCAATGGAGAGTGACTTCTCTGGGCTAATGATACTGACAATCTCAGTAATCCTTTTGGGAATGTCAGTAACCTTATCTTTTGAAAAAAGGATGACTTGATTAGTAGTCACCCCTCCCACGAGAAAAGCCCACCTTTTTACGTCAGCAATATTTCCAGAATCAAGAAAAAAACCCGAAGAGTTATTCATAAATAATTCCTTCTTGTTCACCTGGTCGATATATCTCAATTGCACAGTTAGGGAGATGTCTACCAGGATAGATATCTTTCTTACTTAGACCTGCCAACAAACGCATAGCTCTCATCACTCCGCCATGTGTTACCAACAGAAAGACTTCGTTATGGACCTTTGTCTCAATCTCATGAATTAATGATTGTAAACGTATGGCCACATCAAGATCTGATTCTCCGTGAGGATACTTAGTCCGCGAGGCAATTATGGGCAACTCTTCAAGATCCCAAGCACTCCATACTTCGGGATATGCAGTCTGGAGCTCCTGAAGGGATAGACCCTCAGCTACTCCGCCGTGCTTTTCTTGTAATCTGGAGTCTATATGGATGCTGACATCTAATTGATGTGCACCCAGTACCAGCCTGGCCGTATGTAGAGCACGGCCTAGCGGGGAAGCCAACACTCTTTGAGGGGTCAACGGAAGTTTTACTTCTCTGGCTTGAGTAATACCGGTATTATTTAGGGGAACATCAAGTGAACCGGGGAAAAGTCTTTTCGCATTAAAATCCGTTTCGCCGTGTCGAAGCAAGATATAAGTATTTTGGATCTCTGTCAGCTGTGGTAACAAAGGATCCATGTCGCTTTCTCGATTCACAAAATTGAATTGTAACACATTGTAAGAAGAGCAAGGTTCTCGAGAGTCCTACGTCAAAAGCTCAAAATGGCGGAAGCTACCCTTGGCGGATCAAAACTACCAATCACCTTTCCCAAGGTGGAGCATATCCTGGCTTCCGATCATTTCTTCCAGAAGGGATGGATTCTCAACGGGAGCGACCATCACATCCTGGGCTTTCACAGTGTGTAACTGATTATTACTATCGAGGAAGGTGTAGCCTTTATGAGCCGGATAGAAACCGACCCGCTCATACAACTTTCCACCTTTTGGTATATAGGTCTGTAAAACCGCAAAGGAAACGTGTTGCTGATGGAGAAGCTGCATCGCTTCCCGTAGTAGCTGAGTGGCTATCCCTTGACCACGATAGGACTGCTCTGTAGCAACACTACCGACGCCGCCAATCAGGATAGATTGTTTATTCCACTGGACCTGTCGTACGAAGACGCGAAGATAAGAAATAAGCTTTCCGTGATCTTCTATGAAAATATGAGCAAACGGTTGCGAGAAGTAGAGCAAACGTCGGTGAGCTGTCAGGTCTTTTTCGAAACACTTTTGTTCAAAGGCAAAGAACTCTGCGCGTTGCTTTTCGCTAAGCTGGTTATCATGAACGATGGAAAGAGTATGTGTTTCCATTTAGTTTTGCGGAAGCGGAGGGATTCGAACCCTCGTGCCCTTGCGAGCCCAAGGTTTTCGAGACCTGGCCGTTCAGCCACTCCGGCACGCTTCCAGATGGACGTATCATATCTGGATTTCGTCTTGAGGTAAAGACTTGCCGAGAGGTAATCGACGGAGTCCGTGAGCCCTAGTACCGGTAGTGGTCAGCTTTATAGGGGCCGCCGTGCTGAATACCAAGATACTCAGCTTGGTCCTGGGTCAGGTCCGTTAAGTGAACTCCGATATGCTCGAGATGCAGCGCTGCGACTTTTTCATCAAGGTGCTTGGGTAAACGATGCACGCCGACGTCATACTTCTTGGTGAAGAGCTCGATCTGGGCAAGGACTTGGTTGGTGAAGGAGTTCGACATCACAAAGGAGGGATGACCCATCGCACAGCCAAGATTTACCAAGCGTCCCTCAGCTAGCAAGATGACCCGGTGACCGTCAGGGAAGGTGTACAAATCCACTTGTGGTTTGATTGCCTCTTTCTTGATTCCTGGGTATTCGTTGAGCTGCTTCACCTGAATCTCAACGTCAAAGTGGCCGATGTTGCAGATAATGGCGGTGTCCTTCATCTTCGCCATGTGCTGAATAGTAATAACGTCTTTGCAGCCAGTAGCGGTCACAAAGATATCTACCTCATCTAAAACCTCTTCGATCCGTTTGACCTCGTAGCCTTCCATGGCTGCCTGCAAGGCACAGATGGGATCCACCTCGGTGACGATCACGCGGGCACCGTTATGTCGCAGTGACTGAGCGCTACCTTTGCCTACGTCACCAAAGCCGGCCACCAGTGCCACCTTGCCAGCAAGCATAATGTCAGTAGCTCGGCGGATACCGTCGACCAGAGACTCACGACAGCCATACAGATTATCGAACTTGGATTTGGTGACAGAGTCATTGACGTTGATAGCCGGAATCTTGAGTCTGCCGTCTCTCATCATTTGGTAAAGGTGGTGGACACCAGTGGTGGTTTCTTCGGAAACACCTTTGATCTCTTTGAGGAGTTCGGGGTGTTTATCATGAACCCAGCCGGTCAAGTCGCCACCGTCGTCAAGAATCATGTTCGGGCCTTTGTCGCCGAACTTGAGCGTTTGCTCGGTGCACCACCAATACTCCTCCTCAGTTTCACCTTTCCAGGCAAAGACAGGAGTTCCGGCAGCTGCGACAGCGGCCGCTGCATGATCCTGGGTGGAGAAGATGTTACAGGAAGCCCAGCGGACTTCTGCACCCAGAGCTTGTAACGTCTCAATCAGGACAGCCGTCTGAATTGTCATGTGCAGAGAACCGGCGATTCGTGCACCTTTGAGCGGTTTTTTCTCGCCAAACTCTTTGCGAAGACTCATCAACCCTGGCATCTCTTTCTCGGCCAAGGCAATCTCCTTGCGTCCCCACTCAGCGAGTGAAATATCTTTCACTTTGTAGTCATGCTGTAACTTTTGATTGGCCTTCTTATTTGCCATGTTTACTCCTTTGGATAACTTGCTCGGTGGCGTTTAAGAAATACTTCCTTGGTGAAATGATGCATTTGCGTACCATGATGTTCAATAGCATATGCTGCGGCCGTAGCGCCCAGCTCTGCGCACTCGGTCGCGGGTAGGTTTCTTACATATCCATAGAGAAAGCCTGCTCGAAATGCGTCACCGGCGCCCGTAGGGTCGACCACTTTTTTCAGGGAAATGGCAGGAACAGCAACAGGCCGGTGACCAGCTTGATAAATCAGGCAGCCGTTCTCACCTAAAGTCACTACACACAGGCGTACTTTCGAAACAATCTCTTCTTGAGACCAGCCTGTTTTCTCTACGAGCACACCCATTTCATAGTCATTGACGATCAACAGCTCTGCAGCCTCAATCCCGGCTTGGACATCACTGGCAGGGATGTTGGTGACTTGTTGGCCGACGTCATAGAACAGTCGATAGTTCTTGGAGGCACAGACCTCTACTTGTTTTGCCATCTGCCGCGGATCATGGGGGGAGATCACAAAAAAGGCGTCGTTCTCAAACTCAGTAAACGAAAGCAGCTCGGCGTCACTCATTGCTCCGGGATAAAAGCCCCCAATCTGACAGTTAGCTTGATCAGTCATGACCGTGAAAGTAGCAGTAGGCAGCTCGGAAAAGTGAACAAACTTGGTGTCCACGCCGATACTTTCCAGATCCTCTATATAGGACGTCGCGTCTTTGCCAGCACTGCCATAGAGAGTTGGCCGCTCACCAAGCAAGGCCAGTGAGTAGGCAATATTGGCTGCGACGCCGCCCCGGGTATCTTGGAGTCGATCAATCAGAACGCTTAAAGACAGGACATGCAGCTTATCCGGCTGAATCACTTCGTCAAAACGGCCAGGGAAAACCATAATTCGGTCAATGGCGATAGAACCGGTCAAGACAATACGCATGCTTGGAGGATATCACACCTTGGCTATCTGCTGGTTGCTAAAACTTGTGCACCCACCAAGAATCGAACTTGGATCAACGGTTCCGCAAACCGCTATTCTATCCATTAAACTATGGGTGCCAGAACTCGCTCAGCGCGAATTTCCCAGGCATGAATTGTATCACGCTTCCGTATCGAGTGGAATCTTTTCCTGGAGCCACTGGGCTGCCTTGTCAAAGGCGCCGAGCGGGGGTTTTTCATTGAGGAGCACCAGGCTCAGCGCTTCGGCGAGCTCGTTGCCGTCCTGGTCTCCCAGAACTAATGTCAAGACATTCGGGAAGCGGGCCACTTCGATATGGACGAGCTTCTGGTGGTACTTCTCGGAGAACCAGAAGCGCCCCAGTTCCTCCCAGTAGTAAAGAGTATCATCGGTCCGAATACCGTAGGTAGTCACTCGGTTAATAACCATCTCCGGTGGGACTGCAGAGAGAACATAGGCCATAAATGCCACTGCGATCACTACGGCGATCGGTAGGAACTGACCAGCTAAGAAGAGGATCATACAGATGAGAAAGACGATGATGCCGACGGTGGTGTAGTACTGACGGTTCCGTTTTTTGAAGGGACGACTGGGTGCTTGCCACTCGAGGACAACTTCCTCCGGTTGGGGTTGGTTATCGTAGAAAGATTGCGAAAAATCCTCCTGCTTATCCTGATCAGAGTCGGCAGTGTCTTCAGCAGTATCGGTCGAAGGAGGGGGGACCTGAGCCTGAGGAGCTTGAGAGCTGGGTTCCAGTGGCTGGGTGGGTGCTGATTCGGGAGGTACTGTCTCAGTTTGTGGCTGAGGGAAAGCTTGGGTCTGTGGGTCGACAGCTGACGGAAACTCCTCGACAGGAGGAGCTGGGGGAAGCTGTGGCTCTACGGGCAGTTGCGTGTCATCTTGGGGAGGATTCTGCCCCAAGTAGGCCTGAGAATCAGTCATATATTAAGTGTACCATGGTCAGGGTGTCTATGATGATGGGGATTATTGTTACGTGACCAACTCTACTTGGGAATCAATGGTAAAATAAGAGCCTGTCAAATCCAAGACAACAACAAGGCATGGAAGGGTCGCATAGTGGTTTAGTGCACCGGTCTTGAAAACCGGCATCCGAAAGGATCGAGGGTTCGAATCCCTCCCCTTCCGCAGAGAGCCCTTAATTGCTTCCAACATGGTTTTATCTATTTCGGAACCCGA
>JACFOI010000019.1 GCA_019454415.1 Patescibacteria group bacterium
CTACTGCGGGGCCGATCTCTTCACTGGTGATCACTCTGGACAGTTGTTTGCGGGTTTTGAGGTCGGTGACAGTAATAGTCAGCTCAAACTTTTCAGCCTGGAAGAAGATTCCTTGTTCAATCGTAAAAGGGGTATTTTTATTCGGAATCTCACCAGGAGCTAGAGTAGTGATGTCTGCGCTGCTATGGGGAACCAGTTGATCTGAACCAGGTCGGGGATAGCTAAACGTGCGAGTGATTTGTAATTGAGTCTCCTCTGAATTCCCGAAAGGAGAAAAGAGCTCGATCTGAAGAACATCGGACTTTAAGGGTGCCGTGAATGCATAACGATTGACTTCGCCTAAGGATAAGAAGGGATCATCCTCAACTTGATCAAGATCGGCAGCTTCGCGATCTATATCAGTCAGTGGTTGTGGAGTGTCCTCGAGGCTTTCTTCTAGATTTCTCTTTTTCCAAGCCTTACCTTCCTGAGCTGGTTTGATCTTCAGTCTGCCTGCAGTTTTAGCAGCAAGCTCAGCAGTCCTTTCATTCCAAGCCTCATTCTCCTGGTCAAAGATGACAGAGTCTTGAGTGGTCAGGATAAACTCCAAGATGCCAGGAGCAACGATCTCCGAGGTTACAGATACAGGGACCTCACGTTCGACCATAAAATCAATATCTTCGGCAGAAGCGCCATTCAAAAGTTCCACACGAACAACCGGCCGACCTTTGATTTCATTGGTCGACAGGATCTGAATATCGGATGGGGCCGACCCGGCAGGATAGACCTCTGCCGAAAACACATTTTTATTACCAAATTTTTCTTTTTGAGATAGCTCAATGAGGATGAGTTCTTTTGACATACTGTCTTTCCGGGCGGCATATCACGATTCGCGAGTATATCAAAATTGTTTTTGGGACTGAATAGGTGTTCTGTGGGGGAGAGGCTTTTGTGGACCCGATCGGACTCGAACCGACCGCCTTTGCAATGCGAATGCAACGCTCTACCAGATGAGCTACGGGCCCTTCATTCACTCGAGCAGCAATTTTACCATTTCTATTTCATCATCATACTGGCCATTCCACTTAATTGCCCGTGCTTTGACGCCAATGCGTTTGAAGCCCAGCTTCCGATAGAGTTTGTAGGCAGCAGGATTCCTGGCAGTACAGGAGAGGAAGACTCGCTCAATTTCTGCTTCTTGCCGCAATAAACCGACAACGTGATTGATTAATCGACTGGCCAGTCCTTGGTGGCGGAATTCTTTGGAAACGTACAAGTTGTAGAGCGACCCGACGTGTTCCTGTTTCTCCAGGAAGTTCTTACCGGCTTGAATGTATCCGACAAGCTTGTCATTAACGAAAATACCAAAGTAGCCGAAACACGGCGGGTGATAGGCCCAATCAAGGTGTTCGACAAAAGCCGTGTCATGCAGCCGGGACTCTGCCTCATAGGAGGATAAAAAAGCGTCCGGATCTGTCTGCAAAGACTGTAGTCGCAGCTGTTGGTAGGCTGGCGCGTCTTGTTTGTCGAGCAGGCGAATCGTCACGGAGTCTGACATATCAATATAACTTGATGATTTAGCTTATTTTGTCAGTTCTTCGGGAGCTTTACTAGTCACTAAGACAGTATTTTCGTAACGATACCCAAGCAGTTTGGGAAGGTAAATGCCAGGCTCAATCGTAATCACCATGTTATCTTCAATCAATTCAGGATTGGTCTGATAAATGGAAGGCGGCTCGTGTACCTCAATACCAATGCCATGCCCGGTGGTATGAATAAACTCATTCCCGTAGCCGGCATCCGTAATGAAATGACGAACAGCCGTATCAATATCTCGGGCCGCCAAGTCTTTTTTCTCCAGAGTACGTTGCTGGAGGGTCTCCAGTCCCAGTTGGTAGGCCTGGTCCACAACTGTCTTGACTTTCAAAAACTCGGCCGAGGGATGTTCACCGAACCAGACTGTTCTGGTCATGTCACTGTTATAGCCGCTGACAGCAGCTCCACAGTCGATCAGCACTGGCGTCTCTTTGGTCAGTTTGGTATCACCAGGTTGGTGATGGGGCAGTGTGGCATGCTCGCCAAAGGCGACGATAGTCGGGAAAGCCGGTCCATCTGCACCCAGCAGGCGTAGTTTGGTCTCAAAACGGTGGGCAATCTCTTTCTCGGTTTGATCTTCCTGAAGTGTCTGTAAGATTTCAGCCAAGGCTTTATTGGCGATCTGTGCAGCTTTGCGGATTAGCTTGACTTCACCCTCGTCCTTGATCGTGCGCTGTTTCCAAATGGATTGGCGCTGCAAGGGTGTAAAAGATGGCGGAGTGGTCTGATCTACGGCTATGGCTTCGAGTTGAATCTGGAGCTGTCTCGATTCAGCCAAAAAGATGCCAGTTTCATCTAGAATTAACTCATCTACCTTGGCCTGAGAGATACTCAAGGCGATCTTGGTGAAGTTAGTCGTCCGGTAGACTTTCAGAAACGGCAACGTCCTGCCCGTAACAACTGCTTCCTCCACATACAGTGGTAGAGGGGAGAACGCGGCGGCAAAAAGCTCTGCATTTCCCAGGGTGACCAACAGTAATCCCTCACGTTCGTTATGAGTGACTGGTTGAAAACCAGTTAGGTAGGTGAGATCGGCGGGTTGGGTAATGAGGAAAGCCTGGCGAGGTTGGAGTTGTTTTTGGAGGGTGTGAATGCGATGTTCGTATGGTTGTGGCTGCATGATCTTGCCAAGTTATCGTTTACCGGCCAATGACCGAATTGTCACGGCTGAGCTTTGACTCCCCGAAGTCTCCGAGACCACGATCACCTGGGTTTCTGTCTCAAGGTTTCCGAGCTTACTGACTTCACCATCAACATCTTCAAAGGCAGTTGTCCGGACAATCGAGAAGGTACGTTCGCTGCCTTTAGGATCTGTCACGACGATCTGAGTACGGCTCACACTTTTGATTGTGCCGATCATGGTATCCAACTGTTCAGGTTGTAATGGGGTAGAACTGATAATCACGATCTGGGGCTGAACTGTCTCTTTGTCGGAGAAGCCGATCACACACAGCCAGTCGCCGACCGCAATGTCGTCGATGGTAGCGGTCTTGCCGCCTTTCAGCAGAACAACGTCTGTGTTGACGGTAAAGCTCTGATTACCACGGCGGTTATGCAGGGTGACGGTTCGTTCGGTGATACGTTGGACCTCACCAATGAATGCCCTGCGGCGTTGGCCGGACTGTTCCAGCTCTCTGAGCTTTTCCTGGCGTGTTTCGAGAATTCGGTCAATCCGGTCTTTCAAACTTTCCGTGGCGGCTTCACTACTCGGGCTGGCAGCAGGGGAAGCACTTGGGCGGACGGAAGGAGAGGCGCTAGGTTTCGGGCTGGCCTTCGCGCTCGGAGAAGGGGCGACGCTAGCAGCAAATACCTCGAAGCGTGATGGGTGGGTAGCCACCATTAAGACCACCAAACTAGTCAGAATGGCTAAGCCGAGAAATACCTTAATTTGCGGGTTCTTGGGCTGTGGCTGGTAGAGAAAAAAGTCTTGTTTCATGAGGACGTTACTGTGCTGGTGCTGGCGAGACGGTGGGCCTTACTGAAGGTCGTGGCGAAGCTTTTGGAGTAGGTGAGGGCTTTGGACTGGCTGAAGTCGAAGCCACTGACGCGGATAAGTTGCTCGGATCACCGATATACAAGCTTCGTTCATCTTCAACGCTGTTCCCGGATTCGTCAAGAGTACGCAAGACGATCAACATTGAGCCTGGTTTGGTTGGGATCTTGGTTGAAAAGTTGCCAGTTGCATCAGCTTTTTCGAGTTGATACTGATCATCAAAAAAGATAAAGACAAAAGTATTTGGATCGGTGGTACCTGAAACTTGGATCTCTTTATCACTGGTAATCAAACCATCTTCTGGACTAGAGATGACAAGGGAGTTCTGAACAGGCGTTGCATCAGGGCTATCCGGCCTGGTGCTGGCCAATAACTCTGCTGATTGCTGAACTAAGGAACTTGATCGGCGGGCAGTGTAGATTCCGAAGGTGACGACTAATCCTAAGAGCAACCCGATCACAATTGCTATCGCAACTTCTTTTTTCATAATGCGGAGTGGTCATTATACCCTAATTTTGTCTCATCCTACTACCCTAGAGTGTGTTATTCTATGGCCGAGGGAGAGAGTATATGGAAATTACATACCTTGGTCACTCGGCTTTTAAACTCAAAGGTAAGAATGGAACTGTTCTGACAGATCCATTCGGCGACTCCGTCGGGTTAAGCTTCCCAAATACCAGTGCCGATATTATCACTATTTCTCATCAACATGGCGATCATAACGCAACCAGTAAAGTAAAGGGAACTGCCAGGCGATCGACCCCGTTCATCGTGGCATACCCCGGTGAGTATGAAGTGGGCGGAATCTCGATTTTTGGTGTTAAAACGTTTCACGATGCCAGCAAAGGAGAGGAGCGGGGAACAAATACTGTCTTTACGATCATTATTGATGACATCCGTGTTTGCCATCTCGGCGATTTAGGCCACGAGTTGAGTAGCAGCCAACTGGAAGAGATTGGAGTTGTTGACGTTCTGCTCTGTCCAGTGGGAGGTCATTTTACCATCGATCCTAAGCAAGCAGTGTCAGCTATCCAGCAAATCGAGCCCTCATATGTTATACCTATGCACTACCGGACAGAAAAACATGCCGAGATGTTTAGCGAGGTCCAGCCACTAGAGGTATTCCTCAAAGAGTATGGGGTTCAGCCTGCACCCCAGCCAAAGTTGGCTGTTGAAAAGCTAAAGCTGCCCGAAGAAACAGAGTTGGTTGTCCTCGGAATCAACTCGTAAGAGTGAGATATGGCGACTGCCGCAAAGTTACCTCCGCATAATCTGGACGCTGAACGTTCAGTACTTGGGGCGATTCTGATTGATAAAGACGCCATTATCAACGTGGCCGAACTGCTAAAGCCGGAGTACTTCTACGACGCGCAGCACTCTCAGATTTACGAAGCCATCCAGACCCTCTACGAAAAACGTCAGCCAATTGACGTGGTTACCCTCAGTGATCAACTCAAGCGAAGCAAAAAGTTGACGGCAGTCGGAGGTGCTTCCGCACTGGTCGAGCTTTCCAACACTGTCTCTACTGCTGCAAACGTGACTCACTATGCCCAGATTATCAAAGACCTGGCGATCAAACGCGAGATCATTTCCATGTCATCAGAATTGGCGACGCTGGCCTTTGATGAGGGAAAAGAGACGGTTGAGGTAGTGAATGCGGCAGAACAGCGGATCTTTGAGCTGTCACAAAGCAATACCCAAAAGGCATTTACTTCCATTAAACAGGCCCTCGCCGATAGCTTTGAACGTCTGGACGAGCTGCAAAGAAACAGCGGGGAACTACGGGGAGTGCCGACTGGTTTCCAAGACCTTGATAAGGTTTTAGCCGGATTGCAGAAGTCAAACTTGATTATTCTGGCTGCACGGCCTGGCGTGGGAAAGACAGCTTTTTCGTTGAATATCGCTCAGTACGCCGCGGTCGCGGCTAAAAAGAAGATCGGTTTCTTTTCACTAGAAATGAGTAAGGAAGAGCTAGTTGACCGGTTGCTGGTCGGGCAGGCAGACATCGATGCCTGGAAGTTAAAGACGGGAAGACTGGAGCAGCAGGACTTCTTAAAGCTGTCCGATGCGATGGGTGTGTTGGCCGACGCCGAAATCTACATTGACGACACGCCGGGTGCCTCGATCTTTGAGATGCGTACCAAGGCCCGGCGGCTGATGACTGAAGTAGGAATCGACATGTTGATCGTGGACTACCTCCAGTTGGCCCGGGGCCGGACGACCGACAATCGCGTCCAGGAAGTCGCTGAGATCTCACAGGGGCTCAAGAATATTGCTCGCGAGTTGAGAATCCCGGTACTTGCTTTGTCGCAGTTGTCCCGTGCGATTGAGAATCGGGCCGAGCGTTCGCCGCAGCTTTCTGACTTGCGCGAGTCCGGTTCCATCGAGCAGGATGCAGACGTGGTGATGTTCTTGTACCGCAAGGATGATGACATCCGCGAGTCTGTGAACCTAAAGATCGCCAAGCACCGAAATGGGGGACTGGCCGATATTGATCTCTACTTCAAGGGAGATCGAGTCAAGTTCTTTGGAATGGAGAGTCGTCGCGCGTAAACCGTTAAAGTCCCTCAGGAACAGCTGAGGGTGTATTCGAGATGGTCGTAAATCCAAACAAGAGGTAAATAAGTCCTCCGGAGAGGACTAAAAAGAGCAAGAAAAATCCGAGATTCCGCTTAAGGCTTCCAGAAGCGTTGGGGTTGGCGACGTCAGTGCTGATAATGATCACCAGCGCAATTGCAAACCAAACTCCGCCTCTGAGTACTACTGACCAGATACTATCCACGACAAAAAAAGAGATGATGAATCCACGGATCTGTTCAATGTCCATTAGGTTACTATGAATAATTTTGCGCCAAAATGCAAGTTTCTTGATATAATAAACCTTCCTGAAGAAGGTGTGGGGACATTTTTGCGAGTCTTCGGAAGCCACTGAGTGTGAGGAATAATGAGGGCGGACGACAACTCGGAAAAATGCCCCTACCCGGATGCCGAGATGCTGAAATGGTAGACAGTTCAGTCTCAAAAACTGATGGGCGCAAGCCCGTGAGGGTTCGACTCCCTCTCTCGGCACACGTCGAGCTATCTCAACAACCAAATTGCCACAATTGTTACTACCTGAGGGGTAAGCCCGAATAACATATCAGGCGTTGAATGATGGAATAACGCATGCAAGTTATTAATCGGACGTAAAAAGCCTGGTTCCCACTTTAAGAAGTTGCGCGGAGCTTCCAAAAAATCAGGCAGCAACCCAATGAATGCGCCAATCCAGGCCGGCCACTGCACTGTCGCATGACCGTACTGAAAGAAGAAGTAGACCAGGCCAAATGAAATCACCAACTCACCAAGCTCCAAGATAATGGCAGTTGTCCGTTTACGTTTACCGGAACTCAAACCGGTTCCTACATCCCAGTGAGGAATCCAGTCTTCAAGGTAGTGTGAGGCCATCACCGTTGGAATGTATACACCGGGGATGGGTAGCTTAGTGGCAATAAACGCACCCGTTAACGAGTGAGAGATTGAGAGCATACGGCATCTGATTATATCCCAAGTGCGATATACTTACTGGTATGTTTCCGATACTGTTTGAAGTTGGACCCGTCAAGTTTTACACCTACACCGTCTTTATGGTGATTGCTTTTTTCGCCGGTATATACGTCTTTTGGCGGAAAGGCAGAGAAGAGCATTATCAAGAAGATGAACTCTTTGATGCCCTCCTGAAGGCAATTTTCTGGGGAATGGTGTGGAGCCGAGTAGGCTATGTAGTTCTACACATCGACTTCTTTGGTATCCAGCCGTTGAGCTGGATAAACATTCTGGATTTTCCAGGATTTTCAGCACTTTTTGGTATCTTGGCCGGAGGCTGGTCGCTCTTCAAATCTGCTCGGCGCCAGAAGTGGGATGAGTACGAGATCTTGGACTTTGGCGTACTAGGACTCACATTTGCAATTGCTGTGTTGTGGTTGGGGAGCTTCTTTTCCGGTGGAGAAATGGGAACAGCCACCACACTGCCATGGGGAGTCCAGTTTCCAAACGTCTTTGACCGCCGGCACCCTCTCCAACTGTATGGTTTTGTAGCGTACTTACTTCTGTTTTTCTACTTATTTTGGGCAGAGTCTCGCTACCGGACGTTCTCATGGTATCGTGCTCACAAAGACAGCGCGGAGTCGGGATTTTTATTTTGCGTGTTCTGTATCTTCTGGGGACTAATCGGAACGGCCCTGTGGTTCTTTAGTCCGACGCAAGTATCTCTCTACGGTATTCCGGTTGAACCGATGATTCGACTTACCATAGTAGTCTTTGGCTTGGTTAAGCTTTTCCAACGATCTGGTAGAACATTTTCTCTGCGAAGACCAAAACGCTAACTTCTTGAACATGCGCAAAATGCCCAATCCCTACCTTCAATCCTTGATCGTTGCACTGGCGGTGGTGGTGGTAGATCAACTGAGTAAAGTAATAGCTGCCAAATACGGATGGATCACTGTCAATACCGGTGTTTCTTTTGGACTCTTAGGCAGTAATGATCAATTAGTCGCAACGGCAGTTTTTGTTGGATTTGCAGTCTTGGGTATTTTGGCAATGCAGCTCTACTGTAAAAAGTACCCGTTGGCTATTGGCCTTTTTCTGGGTGGGGCAGTTGCAAACTTGATCGATCGTTTTTTGTTTAACGGTGTCAGAGACTGGCTACCAGTAGTTGTTTTACCAATCAAGAATAACCTGGCAGACTGGGCTATCTTCGCGGCAGTAGTTCTGCTTCTTTTTTCGGAGTGGCGTAAGGGGCAACGAAAACGATCACTACGCTAGAATATCACTATGGAACTGCCGATCATTTACGAAGATGAACACGTCGCTGCTGTAATCAAGCCAGCGGGTGTGGTAGTGAACTCGGCGGAGACAGTTTCAGAGCCGACTATTCAGGAGTGGTGGTTGGCGCATTTACGCGCCCAACACCAAGGAAAGCTCGTTTTTGCAGCGGACTGGCAGCAGCTGGTCCCCGGTAACTTCAGCACGGAGTATGGGACGCCGGAAGAGATCTTTACGGAGCGGGGTGGGATCATCCATCGACTGGACAAAGAAACCAGCGGGGCTTTGTTGTTAGCCAAAGATCCCGGTAGCTTAGTCAACTTGCTGGCGCAGTTTCGCCAGAGACAGACCAAGAAGAAGTATCTTTGCCTAGTACACGGAAAGTTCCGGATCCTGGAGGATACGGTCAGTCTGCCGATCTCGCGCTCCCAAAGTAACCGCACCAAGTTTCAAGTAATGGCAGACGGCCGAACAGCCGAGACAAAGTACAGCGTCCTTCAGTACTATCCGAAAATTGACGTCGAGAGGCTATTGCAGACGGCCAAGGGATCACATCCGGAGCTGAAGTTGGTCAAACAAAAAGCTGAACGTGCTTATCAGGGATTCTCGCTGGTAGAGTGCTGGCCGAAGACCGGCAGAACTCACCAGATCCGGGTTCACTTTACTCATCTGCGTCACCCACTGGTGGCAGATCCCACATATGTTGGGGCCAAACGTTTACAGCTTGATCAGCTATGGTGTCCACGCCTGTTTTTACATGCGACCAGCCTGAGTTGGAATGACCCTGCGACAGGGGAGGCTCGGTCAGTCGAAGCAGGACTCCCAGATGATCTGCAGCACGCCCTAACGTACTTACTTCCTGAATAGGAGAGAGATGAAAATCACTTCCCTCACTGATCATCAATTAGAGCCCGCCAGCCACGAGGACCCGAAAGACCCGGGCGTACTGAAGAAAGTTCTCTTTAACGTCAGGGACTTTGATCCGGAGTGTCAGATGCGGATGCTCAACTACGCGATCATCCAGCCTGGGCGCTCATTCCAGCTGCATCATCATGAAACGCTCGAAGAGGTTTTTTATATTCTCAAAGGTGAGGGTGAGATTACGGTAGGAGAGGAGACTCAGCCGATCTCGGCAGGGATGGCTGTGCTCATTCCGCGATACTCGCCGCATATTATGAAGAACGTCGGCCAGCAGCCGCTCGAGTATCTGGCGTTTGGTGCCGCCACTGGCGAAGGTGCAACTGTCGTCCATGCATGATCCACAGGAAGTTCGTTGGCTCCTTCAGGATAAGTATCACTGGCCGGAAGCACAGATACGACAAGTACTTGCGGGCGGAAAAGAGTTGTCAGCCAGTCTGCCGAACGAAATCCAGGAAGATATCCACCGCTTAGAGAACGGAGAGCCGCTGGCCTACGTGATCGGTTGGGTAGAGTTCTTGGATTGCCGGATTGACCTGTCGCTGCATCCGTTGATTCCACGCCCGGAAACCGAGTACTGGGTGGAGCAGTTTCTAAGAGAAAGACAGGAAGCCCGGAAAGGAACTCAGCCGGGGGAAGAGCTGCGGGTGCTTGATCTCTGTTGTGGCTCGGGCTGCATTGGGCTGGCGGTGCTTAAGCACTTGCCTGATGTTAGTCTCACCTTTGTCGATGTCGATCCACAGATGCTAGCGCAGACAGAAAAAAACGCAGTGCTAAATGGGATTCCGGGTGATCGCTACCAGTGTATTGCGTCTGATCTCTTTTCGGGTGTTTCCGGTCAGTTTGACGTGATTTTGGCGAACCCCCCCTACGTCAATCCCTTCGGTTCATTTTCGCCCACCTTGGCGTATGAACCAAAAAGAGCAATTTTTGCTCAAAAAGAAGGTTTTGAAGTGATTGAAAAGATTATTTTTCAAGCAAAAGAACATCTAAAAATTGAGGGAGAGATGTGGTTGGAGTTTGCGCACGACCAAGCGGAAAGAGTACTGGAAGTTGCACGACAAGCGGGTTGGAGTGTTCGGGTTTTCCATGACCAATTTGGGCGGGACAGATACGCGGTTCTGCGTTCCAAAGAAGCTGGTGAAACTAAGTGAGAACAAAGCTCTAACGAACAAACATCGCGTCGCCGAAGCTGAAGAAACGATAGCCTTCTTGAACTGCGACTTGATACGCTTTTCCTGCTGTTGAGTCCGCAAAGGTAGTAAAGGGGTGACTGGTGTTCGGTGCAGACACAAACGCACTCAATAACATCAACAAGCTGGATTGAGGCAAGTGAAAGTTGGTAATTAACTGGTCCACGATTTGATAGGGATCACCTGGCTGGATAAATAGATTGGTCGTGCCGGAACGCCCCACAAGCTGTCCGTCTTGTGCACAGCTTTCTAACACGCGGGTGGTGGTCGTCCCGACTGCAACGATCTTTCGGCCGTGCTTTTTGGCGTCATTTATAAATGTTGCGGTGCCAGGACTCAACTCAAAGTACTCATGGTGCAGTCGTTTCTGTGCCAGCTGTTCGTCCTGAACGGGGAGGAAAGTCCCTAAGCCCACATGGAGTGTCACCTCCACGATCTCGATTCCGCGTTGCCGCAACAGTTCATCCAGCTGAGGAGTAAAGTGCAAACCAGCAGTTGGGGCGGCCACCGAGCCGCTGAACTTAGCGAAAGTAGTCTGATAGAGCTGGCGTAAGGTTAGCTCGTCTGTGGGGGCTTCGGTGATATAGGGCGGCAAAGGCGTATGACCAAGCTCCAGCAGCTTGGCGTGGAACTCAGTCTCAGGACAGGCAAAATCAATGATTCTCGTATAGGAACGAAAGTCGGAGTCGGGACTGCAGTGTGCCGTCAATAGCGGCTGGTGTGTTCTGGAGAGGAGGAACGATACTTCTTGATCTGGCTTAAGTCCTGGCTTGGTCAGACATTCCCAACGAGTGGTCGTCTGCGGATCAGGGCTGATCAACTGGTGAACGAGAAGTACCTCACACTTGCCGCCGCTGTCTTTTTTGCCGAACAACCGAGCGGGGAGGACCTTCGTGTTATTTCTAACCACAACAGACCCTTCTTCCAGCAACTCGGTAATCTCACGAAAGAGATGATGCTGGATCCGACCACTTTTCCGATCGAGTACTAAAAGTCGGCACAGATCACGCGGCTCAGTGGGTGACTGGGCGATCAGCTCAGGAGGCAAGTCATAGTCGAATTGATCAAGCGAAAACACGCCTGTATTGTACCTCCTCTGCTGCCTGGACGGTATAATACACCGGTGAACGCTTTTTCATTTACTCTTCAGAAACAAACCTCGAACGGCCGAGCCGGTCTGTTTACCACTGCCCACGGGCAGATTCAGACGCCGATCTTCATGCCGGTAGGCACCCAAGCGACGGTCAAAGCCCTCGATACCCAGGATATTGAACAGCTGCAGGCAGAGATCATTCTGGCTAACACCTACCACCTCTACCTCCGGCCAGGGACAGAGGTCCTTCAATCTCAGGGAGGAGTTCACCAGTTTATGAAGTGGACCAAACCTCTCCTGACGGATTCGGGTGGTTTCCAGGTGTTTTCATTGGGTAAACAAATTGAACAGAAACAGTCGGCCGACAACGGAGAACAGACCAGCGTACAAACGCCGAAACAAGGTGGTCCGCCACAGCCGTTTTCCCGAATCACTGACGAAGGAGTGGAGTTTACTTCACACTTGGATGGCTCGCGTCATTTTTTTAGCCCCACGACATCCATTGAGATCCAGCGGCAGATCGGGGCAGACATTATCATGGCTTTTGACGAGTGCACCCCTGACCTGGCTGATCAACAGTACGCCCTGGAAGCATTAGACCGAACCCACCGCTGGGCAGCAGAGTGTAAAAACTACTGGGAAGCGAAGCAGCGTCAAAGTGTCTACGGTCACTACCAGGCACTTTTCGGTATTATTCAAGGTGCTCAGCATCCTGAGTTGCGGAAAGAGTCTGCCCAGGCGATTGCTGGCCTAGAGTTTGATGGAATCGCCGTGGGAGGGGAAACGATTGGCTACAACATGCCGATGACGGTCGAGATCATGAGTTGGATCCGGGAACTCCTGCCTGAGCAGAAGCCTCGCTATGCGATGGGACTGGGCCGAGATCCGCAGAACTTGCTGGATGCCGTCAAAGCTGGTTTTGATATGTTTGACTGTGTGGCACCGACCCGACTGGCGCGCAACGGAGCGATTTACACCGGTGAGCTGGATACGCAAAACGGAGAGCTGGTCTTCCGCTCAGACTCTGCTAAGGGCAGACTGCAGATCGGGAATCATCAGTTTATGAAAGACAATCGTGTCCTTCAGGAAGGCTGCGACTGTCATACGTGCACGCAGGGCTACTCTCGGGCATATCTGAATCACTTGTTCCGGGCTGACGAGCTGACATACTACCGACTTGCTTCGATCCATAACGTCCGCTTCATGGTCAGATTGTCACAGCAGATCAGACAAGCTATCCTAAATGGATGAGATCTGCCCGCCGCCCACGCTCTCACATCTCAAGAGCTCCCAAAAAGAAGGAGTCCTCTTTGCTCGGAGAAGTATTGAGGCGACTGATTTTGATCATTCTCGGAATCGGTATGGTGGTTGTTGCGATCTCGGCAGTTACTTATCTGTGGATTTTGCCGGAAAAATGGAGTGAAGAAACAGTTAAAAATATTGTGATCATTCCTAAAAATATTGACGTATCAGCAAGTTCAATTTTATTCGCATCACTTTCCTATAAACAAGGTAAGCTGACGCTAAACAGCTTTCCTGCCAATGATGCCGTAGAAGTTCCGGGTGGCTATGGACAGTATCCATTGAAGTCAGTCTATCCACTGTTGGGATTGGATGAAGCTTCACACCAAAAAGTGGTAGCGACGTACAGCTTCTTAATCGGCGCTCCGATTGATGAAGTCTGGATCAGTGACGACGAACGAGTGTTTCATCCGCAACAGTCGGCAGGGGAGCTGGCGCGGGCTATCTTGCTGGGGAAGGTGCAGACAGACCTCGGAGTGAAGGATCGTATCCAGCTCTATCAATTTATTCAGGAGACTCAACCCGAAGTCGTCCGCTTCAGTAGTCTATTGGAGTGGCAGGAAAAACAGACCAGCCGTTATGCCGGCCGCCTTAAGAACTGCCGGGTAGCACTAGTTAACACCACCAATGTCACGGGCTTAGGTCGAAAAGTGTCGCAAGTCTTAGAAAGAAGCGGTGTGGTGGTCGTCCGACTAACCGATGCAACTCCGACTGCCTCAGCCAGTAGCCTCACTATTCAGCCTGATCAACCAGATTGTGTGGAGTTGGCCGAGCATCTCAAGCAACTATTCCCGAATCAACTTGAAGTCCATCAAGATCCCGGCATTCTCAATCGAAGCCGGAGTGAAGCGGAAGTCGTGCTTGGAGAAGATCTGGGGGAGTTCCTAGAGTAGCTCGCAGTGCATAGCTAGCGGCAAGTGACAAACAGAGGGTTAGCCCTCATTGTCGTTGGAGTCAGGCTCGTTGTCTTCCGGCCCCTCTTCCTGATGCTCACCCTCATCAATCGGGAAGGCATCGCCGGCCGTCCGTTCCTCATCGGTGTCGGTCTCGACAATCTGGAGTGGGATGTCCTCAATCTCAAAGGTGTAGTTGTCATCAGCGTACATCTCGTTCAGGGCAGATAACGAGTTTTTGCTGACCGGGAAGGAGTTCACAAACTCCTGTTCTGGTGAACGCTTGACTTCTTTAATGAAGACCGTGCAAGTACAGTTGGTCGGAGAGACAGAACGAATGTAGCAGACGTACTCGTTGCCACCTTTCATCAGCTTGGTTAGACGAGCAGACAGATCTTCAGGAAGCGAGCCGATGTAAGTCTTGTTCACTTCAACTGAGATAAATCGGTTCTTGGAACGCAGCTCACATACTTGACCAACAGAAAGATTCTCCAGTTGTTCCTTGCCTGCTAAGCGATGCAGCTCAACAGTTTTTGTTTTACCGGGTTCCTCAATAAACTCCTCATCAGCAGGCAGTGCGGAGAGAGTGATTGTTTGATTGTTTTCCAGCTTCTGAAGATGTTTTTTGGCCAATTGATTCGTTTTATCCAGTTCGAGTGCTTGGGTGAAGGAGTGTTTGGCGTCGTCTACTTGACCAAGCTGCACCTGAGCGACACCTAGGCGAATAAATGCCTGGATGTCTTCAGCGTTTTCTTCAATCAGTTGGCGGTTTACGTTGACAGCAGCTTCCCAGTTTTGGTTTTTGGCGGCTTGTATAGCCTGTTCCTCAAGTTGGGCAAGCAGAGAAGTGTTGGTCATAGTCTCTATTCCTATCCGATCAGCGTCCAATCCTGAGCTGACAAAATTGAGGGGAGAATACGGTGAATCTCGAGAATTGTCAACCGCATGATACAATTTCTTGGGGAAAGGAAGTAGGTTATGGCAGGACATAGTAAATGGCACAACATTAAAAATCGTAAAGGCGCTGCAGACGCCAAACGCGGCAAGGTATTCAGCCAAATCGGCAAGTTGATTAAGAGTGCCGTTAAGGAAGGGAAGTCAGGAGATCCCCGCTTTAATCCGCAGCTGCGTTTACTGCTGGATAAAGCTCGGGCAGCTAACATGCCCAAAGCAAACATTGATCGCGCGATTGAACGTGGTCTTGGACAGGGTAAAGGCGGATCTATCAATGAAATTATCTATGAAGGATACGCGCCCGGGGGAGTGGGGCTAGTCATCGTGGGTCAAACTGATAATCCTCAGCGCACTGCCAGTGAGGTTCGCAACACACTCTCCAAGGCTGGTGGATCCCTTGGCGGTCCAGGTAGCGTCATGTTTATGTTCGAGAGACAGGGTGAAGAATACAAGCCGACCATGCCGATGGAGCTTGAAGATGAAGAACAAATCATTAAACTGGAAGAGTTAATGGATGCACTCCGAAGTAACGACGATATTGAAGACGTCTACACTGTTGCTGTCTGGGAAGGCAAAGACGAAGAAGCAGAGGAGTGAGAGAAGAGTGTTCATAAAAAAGTAGCCCGAAAGATCATGCGGCGACGCGAAAAGTTTGTTCTGTCTTCCATCTTGTTGAGTTTAGGACTGCTGAGCATTCAGTATGTTTCCTTGGATTGGCGATACCCGTTTCTGTTAGTTTTCTCGGTGTTTACCTATCTGGTGTCCGCCTGGGCACTTTCTGATGATTTGCAAAAAGTGGAGTGGCTGACAATCCTACCCATGCCGGCCTTGTATGCCGGCGCAGTTGGCTCGTTTTACTTTTTGCTGCCGGAAGGATGGTTGAGCCGTTTCTTTGATCTGGCGTTGTTCGGAGTGGGAATGTATGCGTTGTACCTGACTGCCAATATTTATTCGGTAGCAAAGGGGAGAACTATTCAGTTACTCCGGGCGGCCCACGCGATCGGTTTGCTGTTTACGCTGTTGACGTCCCTGTTGTTTTTGAACACCATCTTCTCGCATCGGTTGCCGTTCTACTTGAATGGTTTACTGGTAGGATTGGTTCATTTTCCATTGATCTATCTGTTTTTATGGTCAGTCAAACTCGAGCCTGGCATGGACAAACGAATTGGCCATCTAACCCTGATCTTTACTCTGTGTATGGTCGAGTTGGGCATAATCTTTTCCTTCTTGCCTATGACCGTCTGGCACATAGCCCTGTTCTTGATGGCATTTTTGTACATTATTCTCGGCATTCTCCAGGCTTACTTTCAGGATAGACTGTTCCAGTCAACACTGATGGAATACTCAGGAGTTGGTGCGTTTCTGGTGGCGCTATTTTTTGTGCTGTTGCCGTGGAAGTAAGAAAGAGAGAGGACTAGCGCAAGAAAGTGATCCAACCCGCAAACCCAGATTCGCGGTCCGGGTTCTGTACCAACAGCACCCCCACATCAAGTCGATTTAACAAGGCGCAACTTACATGAGGATTACATTTTGTTTGTTTGCCTTTGTTTTTAAACAGCAGAATGAACAAAAGCAGAGAAGAGGGGAAGAGTCTTGGGGTTTCCAGGCGGAGAAGAGAGAAGATGATATAGTTTGATATAGTCAAAAGTAAGAAATTATAGGCCTATAACTCGCTAGACCATTGTGGAAAACTTTTTGTTTTAGCCTGGAAATGTAAAGAATCTCAAAAAATCCCGCCTGGATACTCGAGGAAATGCAAAAATAAATATGGCCGCTGATGAAGCGTTACCAGGCGTAATGGGCATCCCTCCGGGTAGAGTACGAAATGTTGCAGTAAAGCGTGAAAAACCCGAAGTCATATTCAGACAATTCAGGACGACATACGGACGGGCTGGTTTAGAAGTGTGACGTTTAATAGAAGAATAAATACCAGATATACGAGTACCTAAATGAGAGTTAATCGGAAGAGTGTGGGAGGCTGTTGCTGGCATCTCTCTCTCCCGGGTGCCGACCTAAAAAAAAGCTAAATTGATTATGTCGCACAATATAACTTTTGCGAAGTAATGTTTGAAAAAAGCTGATAGAGCCGGATTTGCAGTTCAGTTTTTTAACTGCTGTTTTATCTCGTTATATGTTCCCTTTTTCTGCCAAGTTATTTTTTGAGCTGGGCTTTCACCTCTCTTGTACCTCTCTTTTGATTTTCTATTCAAATCTGGGATCAGGCCAGGTTTCTGCTCGATTGCCTACTTGATATATTTTCGAGAACGCTCGCGGAAGTTATGTTCTGATGTCACCAGTCCGTAGTTCACGCTCAAAAGTATTAACCGCCGCAGCGACTCGGAGGAAAGCTTCTTTTTAGCTGACCAATGTATCGTTTCAAAAAGAAAAAGCCGATTTTGAGGCTTTTAAAAGCTTTATGTCCAGATAGGATTGATTGATCAATCTAATTCAGATCGCGATTGTTGTAAGCTCGCTAAATTCATCATCTTTGTCGATGAACGGGCAGGTTTCTGCAATTTTTTTATCTCCCGTCGCGAAGCGGCTGTCTCTGAAGCTACTTGCCGTTAGAAGTCGCAAGCAAGTCATCGGTTTGAAGCTGCTGCCAATCCTTTTTTGTTGGCGAGGCTCGAATCATCCATATCAGTGGTAGCGCTGCTGCGTGTGCCAACTTGGATGGTCCGGGAGCTCGTATTCATCCTCACAGTCCTTTACAAACCCTAAGCTATGTCGCACAATTATTTTTAGTTACTGCTCACTATGGATGGTCAGCCTGACACCCTGACTGTCTCTGAGTCCAAGCCCATGCCCATTTTCATCGGGAAGGTGTTCTCTTTTTCAAAATTACCAGAGGAAAACCAGATAAAGACTTGATGTATCAAGATACACATCTATTCCCCCACTCTAGCAGAGTTGGATATACTTTGATAAAGTAGCCCTATGCCCCTCCCTACTGACTCCACTCAAGCGATGATTACTTTCCTGGAACACTTGGAGGTGGAACGAAACCTCAGCCAACTGACGATCCGGAACTATGGACACTACCTGCGACGATTCAATGACTGGTTCCAGGCGAAAGGTCACGCAGATATCACGGAGCTTGATCCGGATTTGCTCCGATCTTATCGTCTTTTCCTGGCTCGTTATGTCGACAAAAATGACCAGTCCCTGTCCAAAAAAACCCAGAGCTTCCACATGATTGCGCTCCGTTCCTGGTTGAAATGGTTGGTCAAAAACGACGTCAAGGTAATGAATCCGGAGAAGATCGACCTGCCCAAGGGTGAATCTCAGTCCATGAAGTTCTTAAACCTTGAACAGCTGGAACGGCTGTTCGAGCAGCCCGACTTAAGTAGCCCAATCGGCATCCGTGACCGTACGATGCTAGAGGTGCTGTTCTCCACGGGGCTGCGTGTCAGTGAGTTGGTCAGCCTCAATCGTGATCAAGTAGACTTGTCCCGCAAAGAGTTTGGAGTAATCGGCAAAGGACGGAAGCCGCGTGTTGTTTTTTTGAGTGACCGCGCGGTTGAGTGGCTACAAAAGCTCTTTGATTCACGCGAAGACAACTGGCGGCCGGTCTTTGTCCGTTATGCCCAACGCAAGCCCGACTTACTGGCCGACGGTGAAGAGATGCGCCTGACAACCCGGAGTGTCCAACGGATTGTGGACCACTACTGTCGTCGGGCCAGGCTGCCGATCAAGATCACCCCACATGGGCTACGACACAGTTTCGCCACGGATCTGCTCTTCAACGGAGCGGGCTTGCGTGATGTGCAAGAGATGTTGGGTCACAAAAACATTGCTACGACGCAGATTTATACCCACGTCACCCAGCCTCAGCTGCGCAAAGTTCATGAGCGATTCCACTCCACAGAGTTGCCGGTTATCCCGGACAACACCGACAAACAAAAATAGTTTGCAATCTATCTTTAATTTACTTTTTGATTCTTTGTTACTTCTATTGATATAGAAAAACTGTATTCATCAAAAATATCATAATACATCGTAACAAATCAGCAGTGTTATATCACAACGTCAGCAGTTCCACCGATTTGGTCACAAACAAGTAAGAAGTATTTGTCTTAGGTATGTAACATGTAAGTAACGGATGAATTAGCAGAGAATGCCGTAAACTGCCAGTGTGGGAGAATGTCTTAATGGATTGATGAGACAATCTAAATCAAACTTTTCCTCGAGGATTTCTGTAAACAACTAACCTTCTACAACGTTTCGTAACTGACAGTCACGGTGTAGCTATAGTTGGTTGAGCCGGGTTCAATATTCGTGGGAGCGCCGCCACCTGCACCACGGGCTACAGACTCAGCGGCGAGATATGGAACTGGCACAGACGACGTTGGTTCTTCTACCACGTTGACCACTTTGCCTAGTCTCATACCGGCTAACCGAGCGAGCTCTTGGGCCGTTTGTTTGGCATCCTCAATCGCCTCTTCACGAGCTTGAGCCTTGACCTGTCGCTCCTTGTCTTCGCTGAGCGTAAACTGGATTCCGCTCACTTGGTTTGCTCCAGCTTGGGTGGCCAGGTCGACGACTGTGTTCAACTTTTCGAAGTCAGTCAGGCTGACCACGATACTGATATCCACCGAGTAGCCAATCAATCGCTGACCACCAGTTTGGTAGTCGTAGTTTGGATAGATGGAGTAGTTCTGGGTCTTAATGTTGTCCTTACTGACGCCTAAGTTCTGTAGGTCAGTATTGATTTTGTTGATCACCTCGTTGGCACGAGACTGGGCGCGTTGGATGTCATTCTCTTTGAGCGAGACGCCCAAGGTGATCTCAACTTTGTCGGGGATGGTACTGACCGTACTATGGCCAGTCGCCGAAAAAGCTGACGACTTCTCGGTACTGGTTTGGCTGACAGACAACGGGATAGGCGCCACGTACTTAGTGACCAGGACGAGGGCCAGAATGGTCGCAGTTGCCATTAAAGCTGCCTGTAAGAACAGGGTGGGAAGCTGGCGGAGGGAGGGGGTATTCATATCTTCCATTATGCCCTTCCCTGCTTTGGTGGGCAAGCTCGTCTGTGTAAGAGCTCTGCAAGATTCTTACAGTTCGCATTTCAGGGACGAAATGGTAAAATCCATACCCTGACACCTTCCGACGGGCCTGTAGCTCACTTGGCTAGAGCGCTTCTATGGCATAGAAGAGGTAAGGGGTTCGATTCCCCTCAGGTCCACACTCTCCCCTTCCCCTATCATCACCAATCGCAAAGCAGCTCGCAGAAGCTGATACTTTTTTTCCGGCTGGACGTGCATCGGGATCTCTAAAGTAATGGCTTGCTGGGCCAGAGCTTGGACAACCATCCACGACTCAAACATCTGTGGCGTGTTCTCGGAGTGGGCATGCCGAATATAGCCATCCTCTGCCCACATCCCCAACGCTAAATCGTCAAGATCATCAAAGCCGGTGTGAAGACGATGTCCTTGTTGCTTAACCTCTTTCCGCCACTCCTCCAACCGCCGAGGATCGGCCGGCTGTCCCTCATAGTAGACATACGTCCCGTCTAATTCATTATCTTCATGTACTGACAGGACGGTCGGGAACGGACCAAATGTCCGGACAAAATCCTTGGCTGTCTGGACTTCTGGTGGTACTGGTTCTAAGGTAAAAGCACGATTAAAGTTGAGTCCTTCGGCACTGTCGCGCGTACCGGCCTGCTGGGCCAGCTTGCTCATCACCGGCACGAACATATACGGTGGCAGGATATGGCGGTATTGGTTGAGTAGTTGAAACAGCGGAACAACTACCCCCTCTTCGTCCCCATGCAGCAGACTAGCCACTAAGAGCTCAGGTTTCTTTTTCAGACTACTTGGCAGAAATTTGAGGTCACCAAACAGATAGTACTCGGATGAGAACGTCATAAGGGTATTG
>JACFOI010000020.1 GCA_019454415.1 Patescibacteria group bacterium
AAGTGTTATGGCGCTGTCCCAGACGTTTCGTCATCTCTTCCATCCGCAGCGTTCCAACAACCATCGGCCTCGAGTTCTGCACCCTGAAGCCTTGTTGTTTTTTGTTGGTTTGACGGCTGTCTTTGCTGGGGTTCTTTTTTCAGCGCCCAAGCTAGACCGTCATCTTGGCTCGGTGTTGGGCTACAGCTCTTCCATTACTGCTGGCGACGTGGTCGACCAGACAAATGAAGAACGACAACGAGTTGGCTTGCCGCCGCTCAAACTCAACCCGCAGCTGAGTCAAGCTGCTCAGGCGAAAGGCACGCACATGTTCGCCAATCAGTACTGGGCGCACACTGCGCCGGACGGCACACAGCCCTGGAGTTTCTTTAAGTCATTTAAGTACAACTACAGCGTAGCCGGGGAAAACCTGGCTCGTGACTTTGCCAACACTGGTGACATGATGCAAGCCTGGATGAACTCGCCGACTCACAGAGCGAACATTGTCAACGGCAAGTATCAGGAAATCGGGGTGGCAGTGATTGACGGTACGCTCAACGGTGTGGAGACGACCTTAGTGGTGCAGTTTTTTGGCACACCCATGGCCACCACACCGCAAGTCACTCGGGTAGCGGCTGTTCAGGGCTCCCAAGCTCAGACTGATCCCACCCAGCCGTCTCCGACAGACGTTGCCGCGGCTGGCCAAGCTGACCTTAGCCTCCAAACACTAACCATCGAACAACAACAACCGATTCAAGTCGCCGAAAATGGCGGCACGGCGGAGATTCTCTCCAGTCAAAACGTACCGATTACCCAGCTGACACGACCGCCGCTCTTCTCGCCGCTTCAACTGACCAAAGCCTTTTTCCTGGCAATTATCTTTATCGTTATCGCTACCTTGGCATATGACGCCTTCATCATGCACCACCGTCAAACGGTCCGGATGGTTGGCAAGAACTTTGCCCACATTCTCTTCTTCTTAGTGATTGCATTCCTGCTGGTCTACTTTAAGTCCGGCGCGGTCAGTTAAAGGAGTTACTGACGAGCGTGAGATAACCAAGACAACTATGAAAAAAGAACTGTCCAAACACACCCTTGCCTACTTGATCCTATGCGCTGGTTTTGCGATGTTCCTGGCTCTCTTCTTGGGAGCCTGGCCGGATCATGATCTTCAGCGAGTGATCATTGCTGCACTGGTAGTCTTTTACTTTGCTTGGGGCGTAGTCACTCACGTCAAAACTACAACCTTCACCAAACGCGTCGCTCTGGAGTATGGAGTCGTAGCCATTCTGGGTGGGATCTTCCTGCTCATCTTAACGATCTAATTGATATACTCAACACATGCAGTCAGCTGACCGCTTGAATACCAGCAAAACTGTACACGTTCCGCTGATACTGTTAGTGTTAGCAAGCGTTTCTTTTCTGATCGCTATCTTTACGGCCCGTTCTGCGTCTGCTCAAACCGTCACGATTGTGGATGATGAGGCGCCACTGCTTGCTACCAGTTCCGCTCAAGCATCAACGCTGCCATCTGCTTCGCCGACGAATCTGCCTTCACCTTCTCCGGAAAACCGCGAGCTGACCAACTTGCGGGAGAAGTACCGGACCGATTTGAGTATCTACCGAACCGATGAACGCGACTACCAAGTAGCTAAAGAGCAGTACAACAAACTGCAGACGTTGGCGTCCTTAGAAGTTGCAGTCCAGGCGACTCGCAAAGTACTGATCTCCCGCACCACCGTTCTCCAAGATTATCTAGGGATTCTCAAACTGATGCTTAATGAAACTTCCGGCATAGACGTGGGGGAGAAGACACAGTTGCTTCAGGAGCTGGATGCGGCCCAAGCCCGGCTCAAGGTACACCAACAGTTAGTCGAGCAGGCAATTGATCGCAACTTGATTCTCAACTCAGTCAAAGACTTCAACACGATCAGCCAAGATCTGACAACAGTTTCGTATAAGTCACTCTCCTACCTGAGCTATGGCCGTCTCCAGACTGTCTATGATAAGACGTTGGTCGTTCGCAACGAGGTTGCAGCTCAGCTGGAAGAACGAGAGAAAAATGGCTTGGCGTTAGGAGAAAAGCGCCGAGCGCTGGATGAGATCGATCGTAACTTGGCAGCCACCAGAGATACCTTAAATAAGATTCACACAGGTTTTGTGCCAGTCCAAGGAATGCAGCAGCCCCGGTTTACCTCGGAGTCATTTGGTCAAACAGTTGCCACTTTATCTCAGGTGTATGCCGACTTGCTCAGAAACCTAACTTTCTTGCGTGAGGTCATTAAGCCATGACAGAGAATAATAAAGCTGCTTCCACAGCTAAACCACCAGCCAAAGACCGGGCCTCCCACCCCGCTGAAGTGAACGAGACAGATGTCTTGTCCAACCAGACAACGTTCTTTGAACAGGAAGTGATGGGTGAGTCGCCGGCAGAGTTGCCCGTCGACATCGATCCCAACTTTGCCGAGAAAGAGATCGCCCGCAAAAAGCGCAAACGCATCCTAATCTTAGCCGGAACCGGCAGTATTGCTGGACTATTGTTGGTCGTAGCGCTGCTTGTCTTGATCATGCCGGAAGCCCAGCAAAGGCTGACGGCGACGCCTTCACCGATTCCTTTTGGTCAAACTCCGACAGAAACCGCGCTCAGCCGTCGACTTGATGAAGTGGAAGCAGACCTGCGTGCAGCAGATCCGGTTAAACTGGATGCGCCCTTCCCGCCGGTCAATATGACTACTCTCTATTTAGACGCTCCACCTCGTTAGGGGTCAGCGCTTTGACATTGCGAAGATTCCAGTAAATGAACAGTGTGTAGCCCCAGAAGGCCAACGAGAACATGGGAATACTGCGGGTGATGTTAGCAGTCAAGACTGTCAGTAGCTCAGCCACCACGGTGACGTGCAAACTGATTTGAGCGACTTTTTTATACCCCAACGGTAATCCGATCAGTCTGACGATAAAAAAGATCACAATAGAGTCAATCACCACATTGAAGACCCGTAAGGGGAATGAGATCAAGAAAAAGAGTAAGACAAAGAAGAATGGTAGCGCGCGCAACGTCGTCTGGAGCTGCCGGTGATAGGATGGCAGTGCTGCTTCCAAGCTTTCTTTGGTGATGGTGAAACGATCAGTGGTCAGGATATCTGTTAGCGGAAGATCCGACCATCCCCCACCGGGTTGGCTAACAAAGAGCTGCCGTTCACCCGCTACTACCAGGCTTCGCTCTTCTCCCGACTGACTAATTTGATTGATGTCAGTAACTTGCGTATTGAGTTCCAAAAGTTGCGGAGGAAGTCCTTGCGCATCAGGCAACTTCGGGAAAGCCAGGAAGTAGGGTTCCTCTTGAGTAGTTTCAAGCTGCAAGCCCGTCCAGCTGATCTGTTGTTGGTCGGGGAAGTTAGCGACCGCTTCATCGAGGAAGCTGGTCAAACTTGATCTGAGCTTAGGCAAGTCGAAAATGACGAACAGCACTCCAGACATCAAAGCCAATAAAAAGTAGCTGGCGATCAAAAAGCGGATCGTAAACCAGCTACTGACGTTCAGCACATCCAAGTAGTACTTGGGGTTTGAGATCGAGTTCACCAGAGTATTCCAGAACGTGCCAGGGCGCATGAACAAGATTGTAACACTGGTAGCACGGCCAGGTCGTTGTACAATCAGAGGACTATGTCTTATCAATTTGTACAATTTAGCCAGCGGGCAGATAAAACGTTAGACTTTATTCGGGGCGACGTGGCCCAGCTCAGAACTGGCCGTGCTTCGGCCCAGATGCTCGATATTGTCAGCGTCGAGGCCTATGGCACTCGCATGAAGGTGAACGAACTGGCCAACATCTCGGTCCCTGATCCGGGAATGTTGGTAGTGACGCCTTGGGACAAGTCACTGCTACCGACCATCGAAAAAGCAATTGCCTCATCCGGCTTAAACCTTCATCCGGTCGTGGACGGAACGATTATTCGGATCGTCGTGCCGCCGTTGACCGAAGAGCGTCGCAAAGAACTGGTCAAGCTACTTCACCAAAAGATCGAGGCTGGCCGGGTGATGATGCGTTCAGTGCGAACAGATGCCAAAAAAGAGATCGAAGATCAAGAGGGCCAAGCTGGAGTCAGTGAAGACATGATTAAGGCTGACTTGGAGACACTGGAGAAAAAGGTCAAAGAGTACATGGAAAAGATTGATGCCCTGTCCGCTGATAAAGAAAAAGAGTTAATGACGGTATAGCCCATGGTTCTTGTCGAGATTATTATCTTTGTTATTATTCTGTCCTTTCTCGTTATTATTCACGAGATAGGGCACTACGTGACCGCCCGTTTCTTCAAAGTGCGGGTGGAAGAGTTTGGGTTGGGCTATCCACCTCGGGCCCTCACTTTATTCAAACGGGGCAAAACAATCTTTTCCTTAAACTGGATTCCGTTTGGTGGTTTCGTCAAAATGGAGGGTGAGGAAGGCAGTGAGGTGGAAGGCGTTTCCTTTGAAGACGTTTCTCCCAGCAAAGCCGAAGCAGCTGAACGCAAGCGAAAACCGGATAAGTACGAGGGCCCATTTTATGCCAAGTCCCGGTTTGCCCGCGTCACGATCGCCTTGGCTGGCGCAGCTATCAACTTTTTATTTGGAATCGTTGCTTTTTCAGTCTTTTTCTCGATCACTGGTATTCCAGAACTACAGAACAATCCTCGGGTAGGAGAGGTAATCGCTGACTCTCCGGCCGAGCAGGCGCAGCTACCTACTTTGGTCGATATCACGGCTATCCAAGTACCCTCCGGGGAAACGGTCCAGGTAGCCACGCCGGAAGAAGTGATTGCAGCTGTTTCTGCTCACCCAAATCAGGAAGTGACAGTCATTACGACTGGCAAGTGTGCTGAGGACTCAGCCCAGTGTGAACCTGGCGAGCAACGCTTTACGATGACAGTCGCGCCTCGGCCAGAGGATTCGTCCAAAGGCTACATCGGCGTCCGTTTTCTGAACGTTATTGAACAGAAGTTTTACCCCTGGTACGAGATGCCATTCCGCGGCACGTGGGTGGGCATCCAACAGACCTACTACCTGTCCCAACTCATCTTTGAAGCGTTGGGTGATATTGGCCGCAGTATCTTCCGTGGGGTAATGCCCGCAGAGGTGGGGAGTCCGGTCAAGATCTTCGTCGAAAGTAAGAAAGCTGGCATCTTTGATCAGGGTGCTTGGCCACTTCTCAACTTTGCCGGCATTATTTCGGTGAATCTGGCAATCTTCAACGTCTTGCCGATTCCGGCGTTGGATGGAGGTCGGGTCTTCCTGATTTTGGCTGAGCTAGTGGTGGGCAGAAAGAGAGTTACCAAAGTAGAAGGCTACATCAACTACGCTGGATTTATTTTGTTAGGAAGCTTGATGATTGTTGTTTTTGCCCGAGATATTCTCGAGGTAATTTTACGGAGAGGCTAGTATGGCAGGCGAACGTCGGACTCGCGCTGAAAAGGCCCGGGCCCAGCTTCATCGACAGGAACATCTGACCTACTCTTTTCAGTCAGATGCCGTGGTAAAGAGTGTCTCGCTGAATAAGAACAAAACAGCCACGAGGGTCTCACCTGTTACTCAACTGCCAAAATCAAGTCGATCCATTACGGATCTTTTCGAGTATGATGTACACCTCATCTACCAAGACCTACTCAGGACTGTCATTATTACCGCGGTGATCTTGGCAGCAGTAGTGGGAATTAAGGTGGGTTTACATTAAAGATTCGGTTATCTATCGGCTGGCATCCAGCGGCTCGTCATGATACAACTACTGACGTGCTATTTTCCGGCCTTCATGGAGTGATATGACAAAACAAAAACTACTCGTTCTTCTTGCTCTTTACCTAGTCTCAACTGGGGCTGCCTTTGGCATCACCACCTTTATGAATAGAGGGGCAGGAACGCCAACCGAGCAGGCAGGCGAACAGACGGAAGTGGTGGAAGAAGAGCTAGGTGGTGGCCAGAAGTTGCTAACGATCAACCCCAATGAACCCAAAGATCAACCCTGTCCGCTAAATGGTGAGCTGTACACGGCAACTGAGCGGGCGGCTTGGGAAAAGCGTCGGCCATTGGCGGTGATGATTGAGAACACCCCTGATGCCCGGCCACAGTCCGGTCTCAACAAAGCCGATGTCGTCTTTGAAGCCATGGCTGAGGGTGGTGTTACCCGTTTCATGGGACTTTTTTACTGTGATGTCCAAGTTGAGGATACAACCTTGGCACCTATTCGCTCTGCTCGTACCTACTTTATTGACTGGGCATCTGGCTATAACTTACCACTCTACGTTCACGTTGGTGGCGCTAACACACCTGGACCGGCCAACGCTTTGGGTCAACTGAGCGACTACGGCTGGACCGGTCAGAATGACTTGAACCAGTTCTCGATTGGCTATCCCACTTTTGTGCGTGACTACAACCGCATTCCTGGTCGCGAGTTGGCCACCGAACACACCATGGTTACTTCCACCGAAAAGCTGTGGGCTGTAGCGACCAAGCGTGGCTGGACCAACATGACGCCAACCCGAACCGTAGGTCGGACGACTGTCGGTGGGAAAGACTGGAAAGATGGCTTTACTCCTTGGGCCACTGCCGAAGGCAAACCGTCTTCTTCTCCCAAGGCACCTAACATCAGTTTTGAGTTCTGGGATGGTTTCACCACCTACGCTGCCAAGTGGGAGTATGATCCTGCCACCAATAGCTACAAACGTTTCACTGCCAACGAACCTCACCTCGACTTGAACACCAATGAACAAGTCATGGTCAAGAACGCGGTCGTTCTGTTCGTTCCAGAAAAAGGTCCGATTGATGAGCTCAAACACATGCTCTATACCACCACTGGTTCCGGCGATGCGCTCGTTTTCATGAACGGTGAAGCCGTCCAAGCCAAGTGGAGTAAGAAAGATCGTGAAGCACAGCTGACATTTACGGATGCCAAAGGCAAACCACTCGAACTCGTCCGCGGTCTGACCTGGATCTCAGTGGTCGCTCCGAAGACAACCGTGACGTACTAAAGAGCTGCTTGGAGTGGAGAAGCTCCGACGCATCCTAGCCCGAATCACGAATACACACTTCCTGCCCCAGCCTACTTGATCAGGCTTCAGTCTTGCGCAATCATTTTGTACTCAGTACAATCGCAAAAAGAGGTAACGTATGGATTCACTTCAAGACTTCATGATTTCCAGAGTTCGTGTCCAGATCATGGAGCTCTTTTTCAATAAACCCAGTGAGATGTACTTTGTCCGTGAGATCACTCGCCACACCCATGAGGAGATCAATGCCGTTCGCCGCGAGCTGGATCGAATGTTGGCTGCAGGCATCCTGAAAAGTGAAGAGCGCGGCAATCGTCTCTACTACTACCTCAACAAAAACTACACTTTTTATCCTGAGCTGCTCAGAATGGTTAAGAAGAGTACAGGTCTAGGGCTAAAGTTAATTAAACAACGCAAGAAACTCGGTAGCGTTAAGTTCATTATGTTTTCCGGCAAGTTTGTGAGTATAGATGACTCCAAACGGACTGATGTCGATATTTTGGTCGTGGGCGATATTGTGTTAGCAGAGCTAGAAGCCTTGATGAATGAGGAAGAAACCAAGATTGGCCGTGAGATTAACTATACCGTTTTACCCGAAGACGAGTTTGAGTTCCGCAAACAACGCCGGGATCCCTTCCTGATGGAAGTCTTGTACGGAACGCGAGTAATGGTAATCGGAAATGAAGAAGACCTCGTCGAGCGCAAGCCCGTTGGTTTAAACTAAGCTCCAGCCATGAAACAGACGCGCCCGCTGCGAACTTTTCTCCTGATTCTTTTCTTTACCGTCATTGCCAGCCTAATTGCGCTTCCCCGGGAGCTGCCTGTTCACTTTTCTGTTCTTGGCCGGGATATCAACTACACCATCAAACGACCTGCCCTTAACTTTACTTTGCTCGGTCGGCCGATCTACCGTGACTTTGAGTTAAAGCAAGGACTGGACATTCAAGGGGGAATGCAGGTAGTTCTCCGGGCAGATACCAGTAAAGTGGAAGCCACTGACCGCGCGGCAGCTCTAGAGTCGGCACGCGAGATTATTCAACGACGTGTAGACCTATTTGGGGTCTCTGAACCCGTTATCCAAACATCACGCGTCGGCAGCGAGGACCGCATCATAGTGGAGTTGGCCGGAGTGAATGACGTAGGCCAGGCTTTGCAGCTGATCGGAACCACTGCCCAGCTCGACTTTCGCTTACAAGTAGCTTCACCTTCAGCTGAGGCAACTCAGTCTGCACTCGCCTTTTTGGAACAGTTTGAGCCGACTGGTTTGACTGGTAAAGACTTGAAGCGTTCCAGTGTCCAATACGATCCACAGACGGGCGAGCCCGTCGTGGCCATGGAGTTTAGTCCGGAAGGGACACAGAAGTTCGCCGAGATCACAAAGAATCATCGGGGTGACATTTTGGCGATTTTCCTCGACGACTTTCCGGTTTCTCTGCCGCAGATCAATGATCCGATCGTGGACGGTCGGGCAGTTATTTCCGGTACCTTCACTCTTGATCAGGCTAAAGAGCTCAACATCCAGCTCAACGCCGGTGCACTACCGGTGCCAATTGAGGTAATTGAACAACACACGATCGGGGCTAGTTTAGGACAGGAGGCAGTAGAGAAGAGTGTCCGGGCTGGTATGATCGGTCTGGCTTGTGTGATTGCATTCATGATCTTGTACTATGGCTGGAAAGGTGTTCTGGCGAGTATCTCTTTGGTGATCTATGCAATCTTGACTGTGGCGCTTTACAAGCTGCTTAATATCACCCTCACGCTCCCTGGGATCGCTGGTTTACTGCTGACCATCGGGATGGCGGTGGACTCGAATATTTTGATCTTTGAACGGATGAAAGAAGAGCTGCGGATGGGGCAGCCGTTTACGCGGGCGATGGAGCTCGGCTTTGGTAGAGCCTGGGACAGCATCAAGGATGCCAACGTAGCTACTATCTTTACGGCTCTGGTTTTGATTAATCCGCTCGACTTTCCATTTCTGAACACCAGCGGCTTGGTCCGTGGCTTTGGAGTCACCTTATTTATTGGGGTGTTGACCAGCTTATTCACCGGTCTAGTAGTGACCCGAACATTGATGCGGCTATTCTTGAAGGGACCAACTGAAGGTGAGCCCAGGGTGTCTGCGAAAGGAGCTCAGCGATGAAACACTTTAGCTTCATGAGATTCCGCTGGCTGTACTTCATGATCTCAGCAGCGGTGATTATCCCAGGATTGATCGCCGTATTTTTATTCGGCTTGCCGCTCTCCATCGACTTTACTGGCGGGTCGCTGCTAGAGGTTCGCTACCAACAAAAACAGCCACCAGTCACGATTGACCAGAATGAACTGCAGCAGATTGTCGGTGATGAACCTCGTATTACGTCAGTTCAATCTTCCGGCAATAACCAACTGATCTTGCGCATGCCCAGCATCACCAATGACCAAAAAGATCAAGTAATGCAGCAGCTTAGCGGCAGTTTTGAGTCCGTTGAAGAGCTGCGCTTTGAGACAGTGGGACCGACGCTGGGGCGTGAGCTGTTTGAAAAAACGCTGATCGCGGTGGCACTGGTCGCGTTGGGAATCATTGCGTATATCGGCTATCAGTTTCATAACGTGAAGTATGGCGTTTCGGCGGTATTGGCCATGTTCCATGACAGCATTGTGTTGATCGGCTGCTTTGCTATTTTCGGAAAGCTGTTTGGGGCAGAAGTTGATGTTTTGTTTGTAACAGCACTACTGACGACTTTATCGTTCTCTGTGCACGACACAATTGTGGTCTTTGATCGGATCCGTGAGAACAGTCGTAAACATCCTAGTATTCCGTATGAAACAATCGTGGATGCATCGGTCCTGGAAACTTTAGGGCGTTCAATTAATAACTCGATGACAATTATTATCATGCTGCTGGTACTGGTATTGCTCGGCGGCGATACGATCCGTTGGTTTGCAGTTGCCCTGTTGGTCGGGGCAGTTACCGGAACTTTCTCTTCCACATTTACCGCCGCGCCCCTCGTAGTGGTCTGGGACGAACTTCAGAAGAAACGCAAGTAGTTAGCGGATTAAACACAGCGCTTTGCGATAGGTTCGCTGGAGTAACTCCGCTAGAGTATAACTTTGGAAACAGCTAACGCTGATGACGACGGGCAAGTAATAGCGATCCCAATCAAGCGGGATCAGCAAGACAGTAACTACCAGCCACGCAACTATCCAACTAAAGAAGATTGCAAGCCGAGGTCTAAAGTGGGAGGTCTTGGTCGTAGCGTGCGCTTCTTTTCCCAGCAGAAAAAAGCCAGTGAGAAACAAAAGCAACCCTACCGGCACTGCTGCAGGTAAGTTAGCAAAGTTGGCATAGATTCCTTGGGGAGCAAGAGTCCTTTCATACGTCGTAATCAGCCGGTCGCTGAGGCTAGACAGAGCGTCAGGAAAAAGGATTTGTTGTCGTTCAATCGAGACCTGGCGGGCAGCGACCATCACAGCCAAGTTCAGAATCGGGTTTTTCCAGATGAAAGGATTGAGAATGAAAAAGGTGAGAAAAGATCCTGCGATAAAAAGCAGGACATAGCGCAACGCACGAATGAGGTCGTGCCTGAAAAAGATAAGCGTCAGTAGGCAAAAGTGGAAGACGTTAATAACACCGTTCAGTTTAGTTGCTGTGGCCAGCCCGGCACTGAGTGCAGCCCCGCAGAACATCATTCTTCGGAAACGGCGGGATGAGTTTGTCGCAAAGAGTTGAGCGGCACATCCGATATACAAAAGACTGAAAAAGAGGAGCGGTCCGTCACCCATCGCCGTGACCAGACTCTCTTTAAGCAAAATATTCGAGCCCACCAGACTTACTGCCAGCACGCCCCACAGCCAGTGCTTTGTTTGAGCACAAAGCCAGAACAAAACACAGAAGCTTCCCAAAGCAAAAAAAACAGCTGCCTGTCGGGCAAACAAGATACGTTGCTCGATCGCAGACGACTCGGGAGCCAGCTTGGTGACAACGCCATAAAAAAGCTCGGCAAACTTCGGAACGTCGTAGGAGTCAAATGACTGCCATATCGGATCTCGGAAGTTGCCGGTGAAGTAGTAGTTGGCAAATACACCTCGGCGGATAAAGATATACTCATCTGGGTGAAGTGGACGAGTGGTCGTAGCAGAGACAAACGGAAGAAAGAAAATCAGCGAAATAACGATCCCAAAAACAATCAGCCACCACTGTCTAGTTTTCATAGGCAGCAGACCGGGCCAGCTCGCTGACTCTCTTTAGTAGATACTCACGATTGTTTTTATCTGGTTCATCCAGCACTTCTTCAAAAAGGTCCTGGAGCAGCTTGCCGACGAGTCTGCCCGGTTTGATGTTTAAGGCTTCCATCACGTCTGTGCCATCGATAGCCAAATCAGTAACCGCAAATGGCTGATGCAGCTGTGCGATCATCCGCTGCTTCATCTCTTCCAGTCGCCAACTCGTTTTCCGTGCACCGCTGCCCAAGCGATCTGCTTCGCGCAGATCAAGAATATCATTGATATTCTCCAATCCGACTTTGCGCATAAAGCGACGGATTGAAGCATCAGTGTTATGCGGCTGGTAGTAGAACATGTGATGACGGACCAATGTATAGACCCGATCCACTTCTTTTTTGGAAAGACGGAAGCGTTCGGCAATCTTGCGCGCCATCCGTGCGCCAATGATCTCATGGTTATAAAAGGTCGGATCTTCGTCCACAAACCGCAGGGTGCGGGGTTTGCCCACATCGTGTAGCAAGGTGGCGAAACGAACAATTGGGTCGTGAGAGGGACAACTGGCAAGTGCATCAAGACTATGTGTCCAGACGTCCGTCGTATGATGGCCACCTTGTTCAATACCTTTCCCTTCCCGCAGCTCAGGCAGGATGTAATGAAGAAGGCCAGTATCATCCAGCAGCTCAACTGCTTCAGCCGGATACTCACTCGCCAGCATTTTCAGAAACTCATCACGGATGCGTTCCCAACTCACATACTGAATCTGATCGGCTAAGCTGGAAATTGCGGTGAAGGTTTCGTCAGTCATTCTCAGGTTGAGCTGGACGGAAAAACGAATCGCCCGCAACATCCGTAAGGCGTCTTCTTCAAACCGGGTCGCCGGGTCGCCCACGGGTCGCAGGATATTTTCCGCCAGGTCCGTACGGCCGTTGTAGGGATCAATGAGCGTAAACGTCCCTTCAGGAAGATTAACCAATTGGGTCGCGTCTGCTGCTGTTAACCTTTTGGCAAAAAAAGAATCCAGAAACTCCAGCTTAATAGAGATCGCCATGGCATTGATGGTGAAGTCACGCCGGCTAAGATCATCCTCGAGACTCTTGCCCCACTTGACCTCATCAGGTCGACGGTGGTCTGTATATCTGCCTTCAGCTCGGTAGGTCGTGATCTCGTAGTCCTCATCGTGAGGCTGTACTTGATCATGCTGAGGTAAAGCAGCGGACTGGAGGGAAGAGTGGATCTTGGTGGCACTCGCAAGGTCTATCGGACCAGAGCTCTGAGCATCTTCTTGGGGTGAAGTAAGTGCTGTTTCCTCAAGCTCAAGGCCTGCCAACTTCCATAGGTTTTCTCGAGTAATGCTAACCGTCCCAAAACTGTTCTCGTAGTAACTCTCGGGGAAGACCACTTGAATCTGCTCCGGAATCGCATTGGTGGTGAAGTCATAGTCAGTTTTGGCCGTCAACTCACCGCGCAGTGCATCACGAACAGCACCACCCACCAGGTAGCTTTCATACCCCGCGGTTTGCAAGCGATAGAGGATAAGCAGAGACTCGAAAGGTAGTGCCAGTTGCATAGAACTATGTTATTGTACCGTGAGTTATCATGCACTGGCAGTACACAACTTCCACTCCTCCTCAAGACATTGGCCAGCTGAAAGAGATGCTCCTTCGGCACCGAGGGCTTGCCACGCAGGCTGACCAAGAAGCCTTTTTTCATCCGACCAGTCCACTGGAGATCGCCCTCTCAGAAGTGGGCTTGGAAGAGAAGAAGATTGATAAGGCAGTCCAACGCATCTTGCTGGCGAAAGAACAGGGCGAGGAGGTTGTTATCTTCGGCGACTACGACGCCGATGGCGTCTGCTCAACAGCGATTCTTTGGGAAGCGCTGAGGGCAGTAGGAATTATTGCCAAGCCTTTTCTGCCGCATCGAGAAAAACACGGATATGGATTAACGATGAGGTCGCTGACAGCGGTTCTGGAAGAGCACACCCCGCAGCTACTGATTACGGTAGACAACGGTATCGTTGCCCATCAGGCGTTTGCAGAGCTGAAAAAGCGAGGCATCGATACCATTTTGACTGATCATCACGTCTGTGAATCAGAGCTGCCTTGTGCAGATGTGATTGTTCATACCACTCAAGTTTGTGGTTCCGGAGTGGCCTGGTTTCTCGCTCGGGCGCTTTCCAAGGAGTCTGCCAAGCAGAGCCTTGACCTGGCTGCAATTGCGACCGTTGCTGACCAGATGCCGCTCTTGAAAACAAACCGCGCACTGGTCGTACATGGAATCGAATCCCTCAAGAAGACAAAGCGAGTGGGTCTTCAGGTACTAATGGCCAGGGCGGCAATTGATCCGCAAAAAATTTCCACAGACACGATCAACTTTGTGATTGCGCCGCGCCTCAATGCGATGGGCAGACTCAAACACAGCCTGAATGCGCTGCGACTTGTCTGTACGACAAGTATGGAGCGAGCCGACGAGTTGGTCGACGAACTTAATCACACTAATGAAGCTCGTCAGGAGCTGACCATGGAGATGATTGAACACGCTCTGCTCCAAGCCAGCCGCTGGGAAAAAGAACATATTATTGTGGTGGCATCGACTGAGTACCATGAGGGGGTAATTGGTTTGTTGGCTGGCCGACTGATGGAAGAGTACAGCAAGCCTGCCATTGCCATCGCTGTAGGCGAGAAAGTAGCCAAGGCTTCAGCCCGTTCCGTGGCAGGCGTCAACATTATCGAGTTGATTCGTCAGGTTCGTGACGACTTGCTGGAAGCAGGTGGCCATCCGATGGCAGCTGGCTTTGCTGCCGAGCCAAGCAAGCTGGAGAGTATTACGGCGCGTCTCGAAACACTGGCTAGACAACAGATTACAGATGAGCTCTTGGCCGCTCGGTTGACCGTGGAAAGCGAACTGCCGCTTCACCTTTTAACTCTCAACACTGCCGAAGAGCTACAACTTTTTGCGCCATTTGGTCAGGGGAACCCAGAACCCATCTTTGCCTTCCCGCCAGGAGTCGTGCTGATGGCCACTGAGATCGGCCGTGAGGGCAAGCACCTCCGGCTGGAAGTAGGTTTTGAGCTAGAGAGCAAGCGACTTACCCTCAACTGTATCGCCTGGGGACTCGGTTCACTGGCCAAAGAGTTAACAGTCGGCAGTCAGATTGAACTGGCAGGCTGTCTGAGTATTAATGAGTGGAAGTCGCGCCGGACCCTCCAGCTGATGGTCAAAGATCTCAAGCAGACTTCGTAGATTTCCGTTGAATAAAGTCTAAGATCGGCCGGGTGATACTCCGTAGTTCCTGGCTCTTGATCTGCACATATGCAGGTTTGCCGTTTTTAGTCTCAAACTGCTGCCAGTGATAAATCCGCAACGCCATCTGGTAGGCTAGTGCTACCTCATCTTCACCGGGGAAGAGAGTTAAGAGCTTGCGGACGGTATTGGTTTCGCCCTGAGCCCGAGCTCCAGTCTCAAGTTGATACTTGGCTAAGAAAACTTGAAGAGCTCGTATGGGCCCGTACTTTAATCCCAGAACATAGTTATTTTCATCGTAAAAAATCTCACCGGTGTCGAGGTCGAAATGACGGTGAGTCTCCCCCCGTCGCGTCACCTCACCAGTTCTCGTTGTGGCGACAAACTGTTTAAGGTAACCTTTGACCGAACTGCGAACATCTCCAATTGATCTCCACTCCTGGAAGACTTGATCTTGCGCTTGTTCAAAGAGCTCAGCGGGACCAAATACTAGCTTGGAGTTCAGAATCCGGTCCGGCCAAGAGTGACGCGTTTCACCTTTATAGCCGGAGAGTGGAGCTCTGGGTTGCGCCAGAACCTTATGTTCCATCCGGTCATCTGTAGAAGGAAGTCCGCCGTCACGGGCAAGGTCAATGATTGAGTCTCTAGTTTCTTCAAAGGTTCCGATCTCATTACAGATCACTACCACCTCCATGGGTGAGTACATCCCTTTCAGGAAAGGGCCTTTTTCCAGTTTGCCGTCCGAGCCGGGGACCAAGATTGTCACGTCCTGGCGGTCTGCTAGGTAGTCAATTAGTACCTTGCTGACACCGTTCTCGCCGAACAAACGCAAGAAGTTTGAGCGTTCTACCGCAAAATAATAATCTGCCACCGACTCATCTAAGGTCTGTGGGGTATGGAGTATTTGCTGTAATGCGGGCAGGCCTGCATATTCGACCATAGCAGAACCTTGAGTGCTGCCCCGTATTATACTCGCTGGTAGGACTGTCCGCTCTTCAATGCTTCTTGGCATCTTCATCCATCAAAAAACCCCTCTGTGGGAGGGGTTTTCATGTCATGTGTAAGCTATTTACGTTATGCCATCAAAACCCGCTCCTTCGGAAAAAGGACGCAAAGCTTAATAATGGTCATACGGGCCTGATTGTGCATAAGCCGAAAGCTATTTTACTCAACCGATGCGTATGTGGCAAGTATGCAGTTTTCAGTGTACTCTACGAAGATATGGCATCTCACGATCTTGCTACTGCCGTCTATGAGTTGGTCGAACACGTCCCGGCTGGCAAAGTAACGACGTATGGTGAAGTTGCTCACGCGCTCGGACTCAAGACACCTCGACAGGTAGGCTGGATTCTGCACCGGAACCCCAGTCATCGGAAGACGCCTTGCCATCGAGTTGTCTTTAGTGACGGACGGTTGAGCGGCCAGTTTGCGTTTGGTGGCCCTGATGCCCAGCGTCACTGGCTAGAGAGTGAAGGAGTCATTTTTAAGGGTGATCACGTTGATATGAAACAGTGCCGATGGGAAGGAGTGTAGTGCCAAAACTAGTAATTTGCTCCAGCGTTACCTTCTACCCCGAACTGCCGGAGATCAAAAAGCAGTTCGAGCAGCTTGGTTTAACTGTGGTGTTACCGACGATGGCTGAGGCACTAGTCAGCGCCAGGGCTGAGCAAGAAAAAGAGACGATTCTCCATGCCGAAACGGTCACGCCGGAAGTGAAACGCAAGTTTATCGAAGACTACTTTGAGCAGATCGAAAAGGGTGACTGGGTTTTAGCATATAACCGGACAAAACACGGAGTCACTGGATACATTGGTCCGAATGTATTGATGGAGCTAACTGTCGGTTTTTATCTAAAGAAGAAGCTGTTCTTGTGGCAGCAGCCATCGTCGGAAGTTCACGGCTTCGAGGAGATTACGGCGATGAGTCCTCAAGTTCTCGGTGAGAGCATCAAAAAGATAGCTACATCTCTGTAAACAGCTACCGTAACTTCCGTTTCACTTTTTTCGTTTTCTGGCGGAGAGTTTCGACCACCTGTTGAGCTTTCTCTTCAGCCCACTCCCGCAACTGGAAGGGCTGAACCGTTTCCAACTTGGTCGCTCCCCACAATAGTAACAGTGTAGCCGGAATCTGGGTAAAGATGGGCAAGCTGGTATCAAGGAAAAGGCCTTTGACCACTTCTACCGACGGAATGCGAGTCGTTGCGACTCCCAGAAAGATTGCCGTCACTGCATAGAAAAAGCCTCGCTGGCGCCAGTTTTTATAGGGAAAAACGACCAACAATGGTAAGTACCAGAGATGATACGGTGTCGAGAAGACTTTATTCGTCAAAAAGTAGCCAAACACAAACAGCAGTGTCACCTTCATCATGAAAGCGGGGTTGGCTGCTTGCTGGCGGTGTCTCCAGATATAGAGTACCAGCAGTCCCATAAATCCGATCATGGCAATGGTGGAGATGGGCAAGACGATATCGGAAACCGGACCACGCAGGTCAAAGCTCTTGTATTGGGAGAAGTAGATCTCCTCGGACTTGGTAATCAAGTTCACTCCGCGGACCACCAGTGAGGGAAACGACTCGACCTGCAGCTGCCGATCCTTGTGATAGACCAGGATTACGCTCAGTGATGAACGGAAGATGGCTAGCGGAACTGCCCAAATGACGATACACGTTACCAACGGAATTACCAACCGTTTCATTAGCTTCTCTTTACTGTTAAAAAAGTAGAGCGCAGCTAAAGGGGCGTTGACCAGCTTGAGGCCAGTCCCTAGCCAATACATCAGCCATTGGACAACAGATCTTCCTTTGCCGAGTAAAAGTGGCGCCACTGCCGGCACAAACAGCGTCATTCCAAACAGCAGGTCGAGGTTTTCGTACATGAAGTCTTTGGCTTTGAGTGTCAGCAGAATATAAAAGAGGGCGTTGGCCAAGCGAGTCAGGTCGGAGTACTTCAGTTTGCTCATCACGCGCAGGATAAGCCCGAACAGAACCATGTCAAAGAAGAGTGACATTAGCCGGAAGTTGAGTGCATACTTACCGATTCCAGCTAGATCAAGAAGCAGCGGTCCCAACACAAACGGAATTGTGGCCGGCGGATACTCGTACCAGTGCTTGAGATAGGGAGGCCAGCCGTAGTACCAGATATTTGCGTACTCTTCAAAGTATCGAACGTATGGGGGAGGATTCAGAAAGATATAAATGCGGCTGAGCGCAAAGGCAACGATCGCTACCCATAGCCAGTGCTTTTTCAGCCAGGTCAGTACGCCATGCATGGAGAGATGGTAGCAGGAAAACGAAGGGCTGGGGAGAGTTGGTTTATGGTGAAGAGCAACGTCATTACCTTAGGATTCCAATACTGAAGATGACTCGGAGGAGAAAGGTATGAGCAAGATAGAGACCATAAGAATGTGTGCCGATCTGTTGAATGACGAATGGAAGTCGTCGCACCTTCATTGCCAACCAGCTGAGTAGCACAATCGAAGCTGAGGCGTAGAACAGCACCACATACCGCGTGAAGCGGAGAGCATAGAGCGGGTTCATTCCCTGATTGATGTTGGACAGCGCATTGTTGATGATCCAGTATCCACCGGCCAGTGTCACGGCGATCAGCACCGAGGTCAAAAACGCTGACGACTTCAGCATCCGGTGGAGTCGAGGCAGGCACATCCCGAGCACAAAGTAAAAAATCCAGGTACCACAGAAGAGGTACTGAACTTGGTCAGTAACGAGGAAGTTCCCGAACATCAGCTGTCGGTTTTGAAAGAAGAAGAACATCACCACCTGAATACAGCCAAAGACGATTAAGGTGGGGAGCGGCCAGCGTCTACGGAGTTGAAAAAGAAAAGGGAAGAGCAAGTAGAGCTGAAAGATCATCGGCACAAAGTACATCTGGTAGTCGGCTTGGCCGAGCAGTAGCTGAACTGGCAGTGAGGTAGTTTCCCAGGTAGGAGTCCACCCCGGTACCACCCGCAGTGCAACGTAGTAAAAGATACTCCAGACGATATACAGCGGCAGCAGCTTGAGAACGCGGCGGGTCAGAAACTCAGACCAACGGAACTCTGTTTTCAGATACTTCTGACTCAGGCCATAGCCAGAAAGTGCTACAAACAAAGGAACGGAAAGACGACTGAGCTGGTCAAGGGAGACGGCAACAAGCTGGTAGGGTGACGACGAGACAAACGGTGAGTCATGAAACATGGCCAGAAAATGAATCAAAATCACACAAATGATGGCAATTACGCGCAAGAGCTGGTCAGATAAGCGGGCAGGACTCAACGTCTTTTCCAAAGCCATATATAATCTTTTTCATGCATCGCCTGCGCCGTCATAGCAGAACGATTTCCTATGTATTGATTGTTCTGGCACTCATTTTTATAGCAGTTGGCGCTACTCTTGGCAGCTACCTGTTTTGGCGATTTCGTTTTCGTCAGGCGAATGTTTCGTTCGTCGTCCAGGACGCCGCCACTCAAACAGAACAACAGGTTATCACCGAAACTCAGCCGGGGCAACTCATTCCGGAACAGTTGATTTCATTCCGCAAAGTCGACAGTTTTGAGCGGTCTCGGATCGAGGCCGCTCAGCTTTCCTACCTACACAGCACGTTTCTTCGACCTGACCTGAACAGAGTAGACAAGTATGAACTGATCTACTTCATTGAAGATGAAACGGAACAGAAAGTTCCTGTCAAAGCCACCGTCTACATCCCGGATAGCGGGGGAGTACAAAAACCCTGGTACGTGTTCGCCGCTGGTACTAGTGGTCTGGCTGCGAAGTGTGCCCCGTCACTTGAACACGTCGAGGTCACCAATATCGGTAACTACGAGAACCAGATGATTGCTCAAGCGAGTGAGAACTTTGTGGTCGTTTTCCCGGAGTACGTCGGCTTCTATCAAATCAATGATCTGCAGCCTTACTTTATTGCTGAGATGGAAGCGAGGGTCATGCTGGGAGCAATTGCTAACTTTGCCAAAGTAGTAAATAGCGCCGAACTCGTTCAGCTGCAAGTGGGGGACATCTACCTGACCGGTTACTCGCAAGGAGGCCACGCAGCGCTCTCTTCGGCGGCACGGCGCGATCGCTTGGATCCAAACCTGCAAGAAAAGATTAAAGGCATCATCGGCTATGCGTCCGCTAGCGATATCGTGGCATTACTGTCTGAGACTCCCCGACTCGGTCCGTATGTCCTGTACTCCTACTTTAACTACTATGGTCCACCAATTAACCTGACACTCATCCTCCAACAAAAGTGGCTGGATAGTTTGACCGAGCGGATCGAGAATACGTGTATCGATCGAACTGGTGTCGTCTGGCCAAATGTGCCGGATCAGCTGTACACGCCGGAGTTTGCGGCAGCTTTGCAAAACGCCACGCTCGAAAGTCAGTTCCCGGCGCTCTATGACGAGTTAAAGCGCAATATGATTTTTGATCACCTGGACGGCCTACCGATTTACCTTCAGCAGGGAGCAGTTGACCCAATTGTCTACGCCTCTACTCAACTCAAGAATCAGCGCCAGTTCTGCCAGCAGGGGTACGACGTTTTGTACCAAGAGTATCCGGGGATTAACCACTATCAAGTGCGCCA